>JAZQDI010000099.1:0-19422 GCA_045546715.1 Oscillospiraceae bacterium
TCCTTTTCGGACTTTTCCATCATAGAGAGCGAAAAGACAAAGGGAGAGATCTTCATTTCCCCGGACATCGCCATCTGCGACGAGTGCAAGGAGGAGATGTATGATCCGGGGAATCCCAGGTATCTCCACCCCTTTATCAACTGCACCTGCTGCGGGCCGAGACTCACGATTCTCGACGCACTGCCCTATGACCGGGAGCGCACGAGCATGAAGGAGTTTCCCATGTGCCCGCAGTGCGCGAGCGAATATTACGATCCGGCGACGCGCCGGTATGACGCGCAGCCCGTCTGCTGCAACGACTGTGGCCCGGAGGTCTATCTGATCGGCTCCGGCGAGCGGGGGCGCGAAGCGATTACAAAAACAAGACAGATCATCGCCTCCGGCGGCGTGGTCGCCATCAAGGGCATCGGCGGGTTTCATCTCTGCTGCGATGCAACGAACAATGCAGCCGTGCAGCTGCTGCGCGACCGCAAGCGCCGCCCTGCAAAGCCCTTCGCCGTGATGATGCGCGATATGGAGGCGATCCGGCGCGAGTGCGTTGTACCGGAGCATACACAGGAGATTCTCACCGGGCACCAGAAGCCGATTCTGCTGCTCGAGCGCAGAGACGGCGGACGCATTGCCGAGGCGGTGGCGCCGGAAAATCCGAAGCTCGGCGTGATACTCCCCTACGCGCCGGTTCAGCTGCTGCTGTTTGACTATGACGACGGCGTGCAGATGCCGGACTGTCTCGTGATGACGAGCGGCAACATCTCCGGCGCGCCGATCTGCCGGGACGACGAGGAGGCGACGCGCGAGCTCGGCCACCTCTGCGACGGTATTTTGAGCCACAACCGGCGCATCCGCATCCGTGCAGATGACTCCGTGATGGATCTCTATGACGGAAAGCCTTATATGATCCGGCGCTCGCGCGGCTATGCGCCGCTGCCGTATCTGCTCTCAAACGGCTTTACCGGCAAGGTGCTCGCTGTGGGCGGAGAGCTGAAAAACAGCTTCTGCATCGGCTCCAGCGACATGTTTTACCCCTCGCCCTATGTCGGCGATCTGGAGGATCTGCGCACGGTAAAGGCGCTGCGCGAAACGATTGACCGATTTCGGACGCTGCTGGAGGTGGAGCCGGAGGTCGTGGCCTGCGATCTCCACCCGAAATACAACTCCACACTGGTGGCGGTGGAATATGGTCTGCCGCTGGTGAGAGTGCAGCACCACTTCGCCCATGTGCTCTCCTGCATGGCGGAAAACGACCATCCCGACGCCGTGATCGGCGTGAGCTTTGACGGCACGGGCTACGGCACGGACGGCACGATCTGGGGCGGCGAAATTCTCCGCTGCGACTATCGGGGCTTTGACCGGCTCGGCCACATCGCCCCCTTCCCGCAGCCGGGCGGCGATCTCTCCGCAAAGGAGGGCTTCCGCATTGCGGCTGCGATGATTCACAGTGAGACCGGCGACAGAGAAAGAACGCTCGACCGCATCAAAACGCTTGATCTCTGCGACGAGACGCAGGCAAAGCTCCTGCTCGGTATGCTGCAGACGGGCGTGAACACCATAAAGAGCACGAGCGCGGGCAGACTCTTCGACGCCGTGAGCGCGCTGCTCGGCATCCGCAAGCGCTCCACCTTTGAGGGCGAGGCTGCGACGACGCTGCAGTTTCACGCCGAAAAGGGACACGGCAGGATCGACATTCCGGAGCCGCTTCGAAACGGGGACGACGGCTTCGTTCTCGCGACAGACACGCTCTTCTCCGAGCTTCTTCATCGGCGGCTCGCCGGGGAGAATCCGGAGGATCTCGCCTATGCGTTTCATGACGCACTGGCGGCGCTCATCGTCGCCGCCTGCGAGCGGGCAAGAACAGAAACGGGCATCAGCACCGCTGCTCTCACTGGGGGCGTTTATCAGAACACACTGCTGCTGAAGCTGACGGTTGACCGTCTGCTGGAAAAGGGCTTCACGCCGCTGCTGCACCGGCTGCTGCCGCCGAATGACGGCGGCGTGGGACTGGGGCAGGCAGTCTACGCAGCGCAGTATTTACAGGACTTGAAAACGAAATCACAGGAGGAATGAATCATGTGTGTTGGATTATCCGCAAAGGTCGTTAAAATCTCTGACGGAACGGCGCTCGTGGACGCCTCGGGCGCGAAGCGCGAGGTCTCCGTGCAGCTGCTGCAGGATCTGGAGCCGGGCGATTACGTCATGGTGCACGCCGGAATCGCGATCGCGAAGATCACGGACGAGGACGAGCACGAGACTGACGCCGTGATGGAGGCGCTGCTGCAATGAGTGGAAAGCTGAGCGCCGCTGAAATCCTCGCAGGCTATCAGGGCAGGCCGCTGCGCATCATGGAGGTCTGCGGCACGCACACGCACGAGATTTTCCGTCTCGGCATCCGCGGGATGCTGCCGGAGCAGGTGGATCTGATTTCCGGCCCGGGCTGCCCTGTGTGCGTGACGCCGGTGGGCTTCATTGACGAAGCGATCTGGCTGTGTGAAAAGGGCGTGACGATCTGCACCTTCGGCGATCTCGTGCGCGTGCCGGGAACGGAAAAGAGTCTCGCGAAGGCGCGCGCCGAGGGCGGCAGAGTGCAGGTGGTCTACTCCCCGCTCGACGCGCTGGATTACGCAAAGAGTCACCCGGAGGAGGAAGTGTGCTTCCTCTCCGTCGGCTTTGAGACGACGACGCCTGCGCCATGTCTCGCCGTGGAAAAGGCAATTGAGCAGAACGTGAAGAACTACTCTCTGCTCGTCGCAAACAAGACGATGCCGAACGCCTATGCCGCGCTCAAGGGCAGCGCGGACGTGTTTCTCTATCCCGGTCATGTGCACGCGATCACGGGCACAGGGATTTTGGAGGAGCTGGCAGAGCAGGGCGTGAGCGGTGTACTCGCGGGCTTTACGGCGCGGGAGCTGCTGACGGCGCTCGCCGTGGCGGTGAAAAAGGCGGAGACGGGTGAATCATTCTTCGTCAACGCCTATCCGCGCGTGGTGACGGCCGAGGGCGCGCCGGAGGCTGTGGCCCTGATCGAAAAATACATGGAGCCGTGCGACAGCGAGTGGCGCGGTCTCGGCGTAATCCCCGGCTCGGGGCTGAAGCTCCGGGCGGCTTATGCCGGATTTGACGCGAGAGCGAAATTTTCCATGCCGGAGATTCACGGCAGACCAAACCCGGCCTGCCGCTGCGGCGAAGTGCTGCAGGGCAAATGCAAGCCCTCGGACTGCCCGGTCTTCGGCAAGGTCTGCACGCCGGAGCACCCGGTGGGCGCCTGCATGGTGTCCGGCGAGGGCGCATGCAGCGCATTTTTCCAATACGGAGGGAATCTGAAATGAACGATACCGTAACACTCGCCCACGGCGCGGGCGGCAAGCAGACAAACGAGCTGATTCACCGCGTGTTTGAAGCGAATTTCTCAAACCCGAATCTCACGGCGGACGACGCCGCCGTGCTCCCTGCCCCGCAGGGCAGAATGGCCATGACGACGGACGGCTTCATCGTCTCCCCCGCCTTTTTCCCCGGCGGGAACATCGGCAAGCTCTCCATCTGCGGCACGGTAAATGATCTCGCCTGTATGGGCGCAAAGCCGAAGTATCTCTCCTGCGCCTTCGTGATTGAAGAGGGCTATCCCATGGAGAAGCTCGAGCAGATTGCCGAGGCCATGGCGAATACCGCCGCGGAGGCGGGCGTGCAGATCGTCTCCGGCGACACGAAGGTTGCCGGCAAGGGTCAGGTGGACGGCGTGTTTATCACGACGACGGGCGTGGGTGAGATTCTGCCCGGGGCGGAGACCTCCGGCACGAAGGCCGAGGCCGGCGACGTCGTGATCGTGACGGGCGACGTGGGCCGCCACGGCTGCACGATTCTGCTCGCGCGCGACGAATTCGGCATTGAAGCCGATGTGACGAGCGACTGCGCGCCGCTCTGGGGCGCGGTGGAGTCCGTATTGAACGAGACGAAAAACGTGCACGTGATCCGCGACGCCACGCGCGGCGGCGTGGGCACAGTGCTCTATGAGATTGCGCACCAGAGCAATGTGGGCGTGCGCATTGAAGCCTCCGCCGTTCCGGTGGACCCGGCGGTGCAGGGCGTGTGCCGGATGCTGGGGCTCGAGCCGCTCTACCTCGCCTGCGAGGGCAGACTCGTGATCATCGCGCCGAAGGCAGAGGCGCCCGCCATTCTCAAAGCGCTGCAGAGCCAGCCCTATTCTCAGGGTGCGGCTGTGATCGGCGAAATCACGGCGGAGCAGCCCGGCTGGGTCGTGATGAAAACAGAGATCGGATCGGAGACACTGCTGCCGCAGCCCACGGGCGAGCTGCTGCCCCGGATCTGCTGAGAGGGAAAATCTATGCTGAAGCTGGCATTTTACGGCAAGGGAGGCATTGGGAAATCGACCACGGTTTCCAACATTGCGCTCGCCCTCGCAGCGCAGGGAATGCGTGTGATGCAGATCGGCTGCGACCCGAAGGCCGACTCCACGGCGCTGCTGCGCGGCGGAGAACCACTCACGACGATTCTCGATCTCGTGCGCCGAAAGGCCCCGTTTTCGCTGGACGATATGGTGCGCGAGGGGGCAGGCGGCGTCATCTGCGTGGAGGCCGGCGGGCCGACGCCCGGCAGCGGCTGCGCGGGCCGCGGCATCATCACCGCACTCGACAAGCTCGCAGAGCACGGCGCCTATGACGTTTACAAGCCCGACGTGGTGCTCTACGACGTGCTTGGCGACGTGGTTTGCGGCGGGTTTTCAATGCCGATGCGCGGCGGATACGCCGACCGCGTGTACATCCTCACCTCGGGCGAAAACATGTCCATCCACGCGGCAGCGAACATCGCCATGGCGCTGGAAAACTTCAAGGACCGCGGCTATGCCGCGCTCGGCGGCTTCATCCTCAACCGCCGAAACGTGAAAAACGAGGAGGAAAAAGTGCTGGAGCTGGCAGGCGACTTTCACAGCACGGTCATCGGCTCGCTGCACCGGTCCGAGCTTGTGACGGATGCGGAGGAGCAGGGCAAAACCGTGCTCGAGGCATATCCGCAGAGCGAAATGGCGGACGAATACCGCGCGATCGCCCGGGAGGTGCTGGAGGGATCGCCATGTTGAGAAGCGTCATTCCCGCGCGCGAGGCGACGGCCGATCTCTTCCCGCAGAAGCTGGAATTCAATCCCCCGGTGCATGAAAACTGGAACATCGTGCACATCGGAATGCTCCTGCCGGAGGCGCACCAGATCTACATCTGCGGCTACAACTGCATGCGCGGCGTGGTGCTCACGGCGGCAGAGATGGGCGCGCAGGAGCGTTTTTCCTCCGTGATTCTCTATGAGGAAGACGTCGTGGACGGCACGCTCTGGGAGGCGACGAGAGACGGCATTGCCGACGCGCTCCGCAAGCTCCCGAAGCTCCCGCCCTGCGTGATCGTCTTCCCCGTGTGCACACACCACTTCGCAGGCGTGGACATGGAGAGCATCTACCGCTCGCTGGAAGCGGAGTTTCCGACCGTGGACTTTGTGCATGCCTTCATGGACCCGATCATGCAGAAGCACGGTCTGCCGCCGGATCAGCGGCTGCGCAAGGTCATGTATGACCCGCTTCGCCCCCTGCCTGCGAGAGAAAAAACTGTGGCGCTCCTCGGCGCGGAATTCGCGCTGGAGGCGGATTCGGATCTCTGCCGTCTGCTGAAACAGAACGGCTGGTCACTGCGGCAGCTGCAGGACTGCAGAACCTATGACGAATACTTAAAGCTCGCGGAGGCAGAGGTCTTCCTCTGTGTGCACCCGAACGGACGCTACGGCGTGACGCAGACGGCAAAACGGCTGGAACGGTCCTGCCACTATCTCCCGATGAGCTTTGACTATGACGAAATTGACGAGAGCTTAAACGCGCTCTGCGCTGCGCTCGGTCTCGACAATCTGGATCTCGCGGCAGAGCGCACGGAGACAGACGCCGCGCTGGCGGAGGCGCGCGCCGTCATCGGGGATGCGCCGATTGCGATTGACGCGCTGTTTCACCCCCGTCCGCTCGGGCTGGCAAAGCTTTTGTGCGAGGACGGGTTTCGTGTGACGGAGGTCTGGCTCGACGCGGCGGCGCCGGAGGAAGCGGCAGCGCTCGGCTGGCTGAAAGCGAACGCGCCGGAAATGGAACTGAATTCCATCATTCTTCCGGATCGGCGCGTCGCCGACCGGACAAGGGCGGAGAGAACGCTCGCCATCGGGCCGAAGGCCGCGTGGTTCACTGGGACAAGCCACTTCGTGAACATGGTTCAGGGCGGCGGGCTCTTCGGCTATGCGGGATTCCGGACGCTCTGCCGCGAGATGGTTCGCGCCTGGCGCGAGGAAAAGGACACGCGGGATCTCGTCCCGCGCAAGGGATTGGGGTGTGACAGCTGCATATGAACCGAGCCTATCGAATCATCCCCTGCTACACCGGAGATGTCTCCGGCGTCTGCTCGGCGCTGTTTGAGCTGGGCGGCATGGTCGTGATCCACGACCCCTCCGGCTGCAACTCCACCTACAACACACACGATGAGACCCGGTGGTATGACCATGACAGTCTCATTTTCATCTCCGGACTCGCAGAGATTGACGCCGTGATGGGAAACGACGAAAAGTTCATCACGGACGTCATTGACGCGGCGCAGAGTCTTCGCCCGAAATTCATTGCGCTTGCAAACTCCCCCGTCCCCTTCTTAAACGGCACGGACTTCGCGGCCATCAGCCGCGTGGTCGAAGCGCGCACCGGCATCCCGACCTTTTATCTCCCCACAAACGGGATGCACGACTATGTGCGCGGCGCAGGCGAAGCGCTCGCAGAGATCGCCCGCCGGTTCGTCCGCGAACCGGAAACCGTGCGCAAAGGCACTGTGAATCTCCTCGGCGTGACGCCGCTCGACTTCGCGCATCCGGACGCGCCGCGCTCCCTGCGCGCCGCCTGCGCGAAGGCCGGGCTGGAGGTACTCTCCTGCTGGGCGATGGGCGACTCGCTTGAAACGCTCGCCCGGGCGGGCGAGGCAGAGCGCAATCTCGTCGTCTCCGCGACCGGACTTGCAGCAGCGAAAGCGCTGCAAACCCGCTTCGGCACGCCGTACACCATCGGCTGCCCCGTGGGCACGCTGCGGGCGGGCGAGGTGATTCCCTCCCTGCCTGTGCGTGAGGACTGGGTCATCATCGGCGAGCCTGTGACTATGGGCTCACTTTCCGCAGCCATCGGGCTCGAGACCGGCGCCGCGCCCAGAGTGCTCTGCCCGCTGGAGGGGTGCGAGAGCCTGTTATCTGAACAAATTACAGCAACAGTAGGAGAAGAAGGCGTTGAAAACGCGGTAAAAGACGCGAAAGTGGTGATTGCAGACCCGCTTTACCGGCCGATCTGCCCGAAGGAGGCGGTCTTCCTCCCCCTGCCGCATCTGGCCTTTTCCGGCCGCTGTTATCTGAAGCAGATGGAAAATCTGCCCGAGCTGGACATTGCGTCCCTGCTGAAAGGAGTGACACCATGAGCTTAAACGATACCCCCTCCGGCGAGCGGGTGCACATCGGGTTTTTCGGACGGAGAAACGCCGGAAAGTCCAGTCTGGTAAACGCCATCACCGGCCAGGAGCTGGCCGTGGTGTCCGAGACGCGGGGCACAACCACCGACCCCGTGCGCAAGGCGATGGAGCTGCTGCCCATCGGGCCGGTGATGATCGTGGACACGCCGGGCTTTGACGACGAGGGCAGTCTCGGCGAAAAGCGCGTGCGCAAAACAAAACAGGAATTGAACCGCACGGACGTCGCTGTGCTTGTCGTGGACGCGGCAGAGGGGATGCAGCCGTGCGACGAAGAGCTGCTCGCAATCTTCCGGGAGAAGAACGTGCCGTATCTCACGGTATGGAACAAGGCAGATCTGCTTGAGACCGTGCCGGAGGCGACGGAGCGGGAAATCTGGGTGAGCGCGAAGGATGGGACGAACATTCACGCCTGCAAGGAAGCGCTCGCCGCGCTCGGCAGCGCTGCGCAGACGGAGCACGCGCTTGTTTCGGATTTAATCGAGCCGCTGGACACAGTTGTGCTCGTGATCCCCATTGACAAGGCCGCACCCAAAGGGCGGCTGATTCTGCCGCAGCAGCAGGTGCTGCGTGACATTCTCGACCGCGGCGCGATCCCGATCTGCACGCGGGAGACGGAGCTCGCCGAGACGCTCAAAAAGCTCTCGGCGCCGCCGAAGCTTGTCATCACGGACAGTCAGGTGTTCGACAAGGTGGACGCGCTGCTCCCGGAGGACATTCCGCTCACAAGCTTTTCCATTCTCATGGCGCGGTACAAGGGTCTGCTTCCGGCAGCGGTGCAGGGTGTGCGCGCGCTGGAGTCGCTCAAAGACGGCGACACCGTGCTCATCTCCGAGGGCTGCACGCACCACCGGCAGTGCGACGACATCGGCACTGTGAAGCTCCCGCGCTGGCTGAAGGCCTGCACGGGAAAGGAGCTGAACATCGAGACCTCTTCCGGCCGGGACTTCCCGGAGGATCTGAGCCGTTATGCGCTTGTGATCCACTGCGGCGGCTGTATGCTCAATGAGCGGGAGATCCGCTATCGGATGCAGTGCGCACAGGATCAGGGCGTGCCGATCACGAACTACGGCGTGTTTATTGCGCAGTTTCGCGGCATTCTGGATCGCAGCATTGCCATGCTGCCGGACGTTTCGGAGGCGAACGCATGAGAGAGCTCATCGACGCACTGGAACGGGAACACGATCTGCCGGATGAGGGCTTTCTCGCGTTGCTGGGCGACATGACGCCGGAGGACGAGCAGGTTCTCTTCAACCGGGCAAAGGCCGTTCGCGAAGAAAACTACGGCAACTCCATTTATCTGCGCGGCCTGATTGAATTTACCAACTACTGCAAAAATGACTGCCGCTACTGCGGCATCCGGCGCAGCAATCAAAACGCCGCGCGCTATCGGCTCACGCCGGAGCAGATTCTCTCCTGCTGTGAGCAGGGCTACGCGCTGGGATTTCGCACCTTCGTGCTGCAGGGCGGTGAGGATCCGTACTTTACGGATGAGCGGATGGTGCCGCTCGTGGCGGAGATTCGGAAACGTTACCCCGACTGCGCGATCACGCTCTCGCTCGGCGAGCGCAGCCGAGAGAGCTATGAGGCGCTCTACGCCGCGGGCGCGGACCGCTATCTGCTGCGGCACGAGACGGCAAACGAGGCGCACTATCGGCTGCTGCACCCGGAGGAGCTGAGTCTGCAGCACCGAAAGGACTGTCTCTTTATCCTGCGTGAGATCGGCTATCAGGTCGGCGCGGGGATGATGGTCGGCGCGCCGGGACAGACGAAGGCGCATCTGGTGGAGGATCTGCGGTTTCTGCAGGCGCTGCGGCCGCACATGATCGGCATTGGGCCGTTCATTCCGCATCAGGACACGCCGTTTAAGGATGAAAAGCCCGGCACGCTCGACGAGACGCTGCGGCTGCTCGCGATTTTGCGTCTGCTGTTTCCGAAGGTGCTCCTGCCGGCGACAACGGCGCTCGGAACCATCCATCCGACCGGGCGCGAAATGGGTGTGCAGGCCGGGGCAAACGTCATTATGCCGAACCTCTCCCCCACCAATGTGCGTGGGAAATATCTGCTCTACGACGGGAAGATCTGCACCGGCGACGAGGCCGCCGAGTGCCACAGCTGCATGGAGCGGCGCATGGCGCGCATCGGCTGCCAGGTGGTGAACGAGCGCGGCGACAGCAAAATGGATTAAAAAAGACCTGCAATAGCAGGTCTTTTTTAATCTTCCAGAAGCCTTCCGTAATCGTTCCACTCGCCGAAGAGCTTTCCGGCGCGGGTGGATTCTATGAGATGGCGGAGGGCTTTGTCATAGGCGGCGGGGTTTCGGGTTTTATAGAACGCGACGTTATACGCCCGAACCCGCTGATAGAGCGGCGGAAAAGAACGGAACTTCGACCAGACGCGCGCCGCCTTCAGCGCGGCAGCCACATCCGGGTCGATCCGGAAGCTGCGCGGCCCCATGGGCGGCAGCACCGCACGGCCAAGGTCTGTCATGAGACCCAGCCGCTCGAGGCGGCGAACGCGCTCTTTATTCAGCTCCGTCCAGGGGCTGTTTTTCTTCCGGGGCGTGAAGCGCTGGAGAAAACTATCTTCCGTTTTCGCGGTGGTGCTGTCGATCCAGCCGAAGCAGAGCGCCTCCTCCACCGCGTCCAAATACCAAAAGGACTGATCGTCCGTCGGTCTGCCGCGGCGGACACAAACCCAGCACTCCTGCGCCGAGGCGGCATTGTCTTTCAGCCACGCGCGAAATTCCGCCCGGCTGCGAACCGGCAGGACGGCGGGCGTCTCCGGTTCGGACGCAACCGCGCGGTAATGCGCGAAGAGATACTGCTGAAAGAGCCCATTATAAGGCCGGTAGGTCTCAAACGGGAAGCCATTCGGATATTCCCGCTCGAGCACGCGGTTAATCCACACGTCGCGGGGAAAGGCGTCCATATGGTGCAGACCGAAGAGAGAGACGCAGTTTGCCACCTTGACGCCCACGCCGTGGACGCTCGTGAGCGCGGAAATCGTGATCTCTTCGTCCGCGGTTTTCAGCTGTTCCAAATCCAACTTCCCGTCCAGCACCGCCTGTGCCGCCGCTTTGACATAGGCGCAGCGATAGCCAAGCGCGCAGGCGCGGAGCGAAGCATCCGGCAGCGCGGCGATCGCTTCCGCTGTCGGAAACGCGTAATATGCGCGTCCCTGCCGATCCGTCATCGGCACGCCGCAAGCTTCCGACAGCTGAAAGACAGACTTCCGGATGGCCGGGATGTTTTTGTTCTGGGAGATGATAAACGTGATGAGCATCTCCCACGGGTCCTGCCGGAGAATGCGGATGCCCTTTTGATGCGCGGCTGCTTCAAAGAGAAACGGATCGCGCGCGGGATCGATCCTCGCGCGGATGGCGCGGTAATCCGTCTGCAGATCAAAATAGTCCCGCCAGACGACGGCAAACTCCGTCTCGTCGCAGTCAAAGTCATATTGCTGATTGCCCAGCGCTGTCACGCAGACGCAATGAGTCGCGTGCAGGATGCGCCATGTGTTCGCCCCGATCTGCTCCCAGCGAAAGCACTGGCCGGAATCGGCAATACGGGCAAGATCGAAATCATCTTCAATGGTCAAAATCAAAGCGGTTCTCCCCTGAAAAAGCGTTGTTTCGAGTATAAGCGACTTTGCACTGCGACGCAAGAGGACACAAGTGCAATTTTTGTCGATTTTTGCTTGTCCGACGGATGATAGAATGCTATACTGAGATGCAGAGGTGATTCGATGAAAAGCCCTAAAGAGAAATCGCTCCGCGCACTGCTCTTCGGAGACGGCCCGGTAAACTATACCGCGCTGATCAAAAAATGGTGGTTTGTCGCCCTGTTTGTAATCTACGCTGTGGCTGCAATCCTGTTCCTCCCCAACTGCGCCAGTGTGCCGCAGGCAACGGATGAAAACAGCCCCACCGCCGCAGCCGCAGCGGAAGAGACGCCGGAGGAAGCAACGCCGACGCCCGCGCCGTCAAAGGAGCCCACCTATACGACGGCGAAGCTGGCCTACGCCGGCGATCTGGTCTGCCACATGGGCATCAATGAGGAAGCCTTCAACGGATCGGAATACGACTATGTTCCGATCATGGAGGCCGTGCGTCCGTATTTGGACGAGGCAGACTACGCCTTCTGCTGCATGGAGACAACCTTCCCGGACGACGGGGACATTTCCGGCTACCCCTGCTTCCACTCCCCCCGGTCGCTCGCGACGAGTCTGAAGGACGTGGGCTTTGATCTCATCGAGCTTGCGAGCAACCACTGTCTGGACGCCCATCAGAGCGGCCTGATCTCCACACTGGACGTGCTGGACGCAGCAGGGCTGGAGCACATCGGCACCTATCGCACACAGGAGGAGCGCGATGCAAATCACGGCATCGTCGTGAAGGAAATCAACGGCATTTCCATTGCGTTTCTCGACTACACCTACGGCACAAACGGTTTCCCGGTGACAGGCTTTGAATACGCGGTGAATCTCCTTTTCAAAGACTATCTGGAAATTGACGCCTTTGAAATTAACGAACTGGACTATGAAACGCTCGACGCGGATCTGGCCTATGCCAGAAGTCTGGACACAGATCTGATCGTCGCCATGATGCACTGGGGACTGGAATACTTCACCTCCCCCGTCGACTATCAGAAGGAAGTGGCCGATCACCTGTTTGAGCAGGGCGTGGATCTCATTCTGGGCGGACACCCGCATGTTCCGGAGCCGATGGAGGTGCGCCGCGTGCGCGATCTGGACGGCAACGAGCGCACCGGATATATCTGCTACTGCATGGGCAACTTTCTCTCCTGCATGAACGACCGCTATACCAATCTCACCGGCGTGACCACGCTGGAGCTGGAGAAGAACGAGGCTACCGGCGAGACCTATCTGAAAAATGTGGACTACGCGCCGATGATCATGGTGGACACCGCCGACCACGGCATCTCCTGGGCGGGCTGGCGCTACAAGCTCGTGGATCTGCACAAGGCCATGGACAGCTACGCCGCCGGGGACGATATGGGCTACATGAACGACACGCTCTATTACAACATGCAGACCGCGCTGGACGATGTCCACAGCATTTTCGGCGCGCGGTTTGACCGGTACGATCCCGGCTATCAGGCAAACACCGAGGGCGAAATCCCGCTGGTGGCTCCCGCTGCCGCTCCGGCGGAAACGGAAGCGCCGCAGAACTGAATCCACATGAAAAAACCTCTGCACCGCAGTGCAGAGGTTTTTTCATGCAGTTGAATACCTGCGTTAAGGCAGAGCGACTTCCAGATTCTCGCCGCGAATGCCGACAAAGGCGCCCTTTTCCGCCTGCGGCGAATCGGGATGGCAGGTCATCCACTTGTTGCACATCCAGAGCAGTGCCTCCTCGCCGGGGGCGTTCGGATCGGTATGCTCCAGCGGCGTGTTTGTGCCGCACGGGAGCACGACGAGGCAGCGAAAGCCCTCGCGCTGAATCCGGCAGGGCGCAAAGTGCAGCACGCGGGGATGAATCTCCACGGCAACGCGCGGCGGGAGATAGAACGCGGCGACATCGGCGCTCGAGAGGACGCCGTCTCTCATCTGCTCCGGCAGAGCAAGCAGGAGCACGAGGCCGGTGGTGGAATAGTTCACCTCACTGCTCTTGTGATACTCCAGCGCGTTGAGCCGGTTTCCGTTTCCGTTGCAGTATCCGGCCTGAATTACCTCGGTGCCGAACACGGCGCGCTGCCACGACGCCATGACAGGCACGGCCTCCAGCGCAGGAACAGACGCCTCATAGCAGTTTCCCTCTGCGGGAATCGGCGTCTCGCCCAGCGCCTCGAACAGCCCCTCCGGATCGCCGGGGAGCACCCGTCCGTAGGGGCGAAACGCGTCGTCAAGTACACTGAATATTTTCAAATGCGGATTGGCTTTCTTCAATGCTTCCAGCATGGGTTACATTCCTCCGTTTTCCATCCAGGCCGCAACTGCGAGCAGGGGCGCCGCGGCGCGGTCCAGCTGCCGGTTATACCGGCTTTTTTCCAGAGCGGCGGCATGAGACCCGTCCACGCCCTCCTGCATCTCGCCGGAGAGGCGGGAGAGAAAATAGGGATGGTCGAACATACGGCCGTAGAGAACAATCTTTTCCGGATCGAGCAGATACACCACGCCCTTGAGCGCACTGCCGAGGGCAATGATCGCCCGATCCACAATCTCGGCAGCGCCGAGGTCTCCCCCGGCAGCGGCGGAGAGCACATCCTCCACATCGAGCGGACGATCCGGCTGCGCGAGATGCTGCCGCCAGAGAATGGGCGTTTTTTCCTCGGAGAGGATGGAGAGCGCCTCCTCCGTGATGGCGGCGGGAGAGGCAATCGTCTCCAGGCAGCCGGTTTTGCCGCAGGAGCAGAGCTTGCCGCCGCGGCGGATGACGGGAATGTGGCCGATCTCGGCGCACTTTTGCGTGGCGCCACGGAGCATCTGCCCGTCGATGGACAGAGCGGCGCCGATGCCATATTCGCAGCGCAGGAAAAACTGAGGACCGCCTCGCCCCTCACGGCTGAAAAAGCACTGGGCGGCAAAGAGGGCACGGACATTGTTTTCCAGCACGGTGTCAAACCCGGTGAGTGCCTCGAGCCGGTCGCAGAGCGGATAGTCCCGCTCGCGCAGGGCGCCGAAGCTGTCCTGAACGCCGCGGCCATCCGCCGTGAGGATGCCGCGCACGGCGACGCCGAAAAGCGCGACGCGCTCGCGGGAGATTTCATGCTGACGCATAAGCGCGAGCAGCCGCTCGGCGAGCATGGCCGTGGTCTCCTCCGCCGGGGCGGCAGCCGGCAGCGGTATCTCCTCGCAGAAGCAGACCGCGCCGTCGAGCGTGACGGCGGAGACGATTGCCTGCCGCAGGTTCAGAAGCATCCCGAGGGCACAGCGGTGATCCGCGCAGATCTCCAGCAGGATTTCCCGCCGTCCGGCAGCGGCAGAGTCGACCGTGTTTCCCTCCTTCAGGAGGCCTTCGGCACACATCTCCGCCGTGATCTTTGTGATGGCGGCCGGCGTGAGACGCAGAAGCTCCGCCAGACGCTTGCGGGACAGCGGTCCATGCTGATGCAGCGCACGGAGCACCGCGCTTCGGTTCGTGCGCTTGACGCCCATCATGTTGTCACCCGCAAAGGTCATGACAGAGACTCCTTTCTTTGCTTTCGGGCGGATTATGTCCGCCCTTTCGTTTTACGCTTCTGACAGATGGTGGATCTTGCTGCGCAGCAGAATGAGCGCCGCACCGGCCAGCACCACCAGAATACCCAGTATTTTTCGAACTGTCAGCGTCTCTTTCAAGAACCAGACGCCGATGAAGCAGCTGAGCACCGGCATGAGCAGCAGATAGAGCTTGACCTGCCAGACCTCATAGTGCTTCAGATTGCGGTAATAGAAAAAGTAGATGCCGGTCTGAGCGAGTCCGCCAAGAATTACGAGCGGCCAGAGCCCATGCAGGGAGGAAACATGTTCCGGTGTGAACGCGCCGGTGACGCCGGAGGACGCCACGAACAGCAGCAGCACGACGAAATTGTTGTAATACGAAATCATGTCCGAGTCGGTCTGCGGGTGCGACTGCGCCGACTTGATAAGAAAGGCGTTGGCCGTGACACAGGCGGCGCTCAGGAGGAAGAACAGATCCGTCACATGAAACTCCATGCCGCGAAAATCCACGCCGAGCACCATGAGCACGCCGAAGAGCATGACGCCGGTGCCGAGCCAGTCGGTGGCATAGAGGCGCTTGTGATAAATGGCCACGGTGACAAGATCGACCATGAGCACATCCGTTTTCAGCAGCGCCGTGCCGGTGGAGAGTGATCCCCCGGCATAGCCAAGATTGGCAAACAGGTCGAGCAGAAAGCCGAACACGCCGATCAGCAGCAGAATCCACGCGGTCTTGCCCTGATGAAACAGAAGCCGAACTTCATGATCCAGCATGAGCTGCGCCGTGAGGAACACGAGCGCCGCCGTGCGCAGTACAGCGCCCGTGAGCACGGCGGAGCCGGTGGCGTCGACAAGAATCTTGCTCACGGCATAATACGCAGACCAGGACACGATCATCCCCAGAACCATAAGGGGATAGCGGAGACTTCCTTTCACCGCAGCGCCTCAAACAGCGCGCGAAGGTCGTCCTCCGAGAGTTTCACGGGGTTATTGTTCATGAGCGGATGCGCCGCGCAGTCGCGCACGAGCTTGTCCATGTCCACAGCGCCAAGGTCGCTCAGGCGCGTTCTGAGTCCGGCCATGGTCTTGAGCGCAGCGATGCGCTCGCAGAGTTCGCCGGTGCCGGCGAGGCCGATTCTGCGGCAGAGCGCCTCGAGTCTCTCATCGGCGTTGACACGCACAAAGCTGTCGAGCGTGAAGGCGCAGGCCTCGCCGTGGGGCAGATGATAGTCCTCGCTCAGCGGATAGCTGCAGGCATGGCAGGCGGCGGTCTTCGGCAGGGCGAAGCTCAGCCCGCCGAGGAGGGAGGCAAAGCTCATCGCCGTGCGGGCGGCCAAATCGTCACCGTGGTGATAAGCCCGCTCCAGATTCTCCAGAATCAGACGCACAGCCTCAGCAGCCATGAGATCCGGGATGGGCTGATGGTTCACGCTCCAATAGCCCTCGAGGGCATGCGCCATGGCGTCGATGCCGGAGATGGCCGTCGTGCGCGGCGGCATGGAAACCGTGAGCGCCGGGTCCACAATGGCGGCCGTCGGCATGAAAACAGAGTTGTTAATTGTGCGCTTCTCGGCGTCGTTGGACATGACGGAGACCTGCGTCACCTCGCTGCCGGTGCCCGCCGTGGTGGGCACGCAGACAATGCGCAGGCGCTGCGCCGGGAAGGGAATTACCCCATGGTAATACGCCTCCGCTTCCCCATCGCCGAGGGCGATGGCGGCGGCGAACTTCGCCGTATCGAGAGACGAACCGCCACCGACGCCGATGATCGTATCGGCGCCGCATTCGCGGGCAAGGCGGGCCGTTTCGACCGCGCCGCACAGCTGCGGATTCGGCTCCACGCCGGAGAACACCGCCTGCACGGCAGGGAGCGTCTCACAGAGCTTTTCAGCCTCGGCGGCGAAGTGACGCCCGCAGGCGATCACGGCGCGCTTGCAGCCGAGCTCTTCGAGCACCTCGCCCAGCAGGGCAAATTTGCCCGCGCCGAACCAGATCTTTACCGGCTGGGAATAGAGAAAGCTATCAATCATAAATGCCGTCCTCAATCTCGCTGAGCTTCGCGGCGAACCTGTGCATATTCTCGGCGCGCCAGTCCTCGAGATCCTGGCACCAGTCGGTCTCCAGAAAGGCGCGGGTCATTTCGACAGCCATCTCGGGGCCGACGATCCAGCCGCCCATGCAGAGAATCTTTGCGTTGTTGATGGCGCGGGCCATCTTCGCGGAATAGACGCCCTCGCAGGCGACGGCATATACACCCTTGTATTTGTTGGCGACAACGCTCATGCCGGCGCCGGTGCCACAGACGAGCACGGCGCGGTCATAGGTGCCGTTCTGCACGAGCGGCGCGACCTCGGACGCCACCTGATAATAGGGGTGGACGTCGTTCAGGTCGACGGTGCCGAGATCGTCAAACTCCATGCCCTGCTCAGTGAGCCAGGCCTTCACGGCTTCCTTGGCGGAAAAGCCGGATTTATCGCTGCCAATGGCAATTTTCATCACTCTGTTCCTCCTTATTTGAGCGTGAGCGCGCGCTTTGCGCTCTCGACGATGTTCTCTACAGTCAGACCCAGGGTCTCGCGCAGATACGGCAGCATGCCCACCTCGCCGAAGCGGTCCATGACAGCCACTGCGGTGACGGGAATCTTCTCTGCTGCCAGCGCCTCGAGCGCGGCGGAGTGCAGACCGCCGATGATGTTGTGGTTTTCCACGGTGAGCACGGCGCCGGTTTTCTTCGCGGAGGCGAGGATGGTCTCGCGGTCGATGGGCTTGACGGTGTGAACGTTCACGATCTCGGCGTCAATGCCGTCCGCTGCGAGAATCTTCTCGGCGTCGAGCACATCCTTCGTCTGGAAGCCGGAGACGCAGATTGTGAGGTCTTTGCCCTCCTTCAGGACGTCTGCCTTGAAGAGGTCAAACTCATAGTTTTCATCAAAAATGTGAGGCAGCTCCTTGCGGAACAGGCGCAGATAGGCAGGTCCCTCATAGGCGTCGAGCGCCTCCATCGTGCGCCGAAGCTGCGTTCCGTCGGCAGGCTCGGTGATGACGAGGTCAGGGATCGAGCGCAGAACGCCGATGTCCTCGAGCGCCATGTGCGTGCCGCCGTTGAGCTCGGCGGTGATGCCGGGGTCGCTGCCCATGATTTTCACATTCTGCTTGGCGTAAGCCACGCTCAGCGTGATCTGATCGCAGATGCGGCGGCTGGCAAAGGTGCCGAAGCTCTCAATCCAGGGCTTGAAGCCATAGCTCGCGAGACCGGCGGCAATGGAGGTCATGTTCTGCTCGGCAATGCCGCACTCGAACATCTGCTCCGGAAAACGCTCATAGAGGCTGCGGGTTCCGCTGGCCTTGGAGAGGTCCGCGTCCAGCACGACGACATGGCGGTCCCGCTCCATCATCTCGGCGAGACACTCGGCATAAACAGCTCTCATTTCCATCGCTTATTCCTCCCCTTCCCGAATGGCGCGGATGGCCTCATCCGCCTGCTGCTCCGAAAGATTGCAGTTGTGGTTGCCCGGACCGAGATCGACGATCCATGGCACACCGCAGCCCTTGAGCGTGTTGAGAATGACCATGGTGGGCTTGCCGGAGCCAACGCCCTGCCTGGCATGCTCGATAGCGGCGTCCACCTGCTCAATATCGTTGCCGTCCTCAACGTCGATAACATTCCAGCCGAAGGCTGCCCACTTCTCCGCAAGGGGCGAGAGATCGCAGATCTTTTCAACGGTATTGTCGATCTGAAGTTTGTTATAGTCCGTGAAGGCGATGAGATTGTCCAGACCCTTGGCCGCGGCAAACATGGCAGCCTCCCAGATCTGTCCCTCCTGGCTCTCGCCGTCGCCAATGAGGGTATAAATGATCGCGCCGTCGCCCTCCAGCTTGGAGCCGAGCGCCGCGCCCATGGCGCAGCTGAAGCCCTGACCGAGCGAGCCGGTGGTCATGTCGATGCCGACGGTGCGGTTCATGTCGCAGTGGCTGGGCAGACTCGTGCCGCCCTGATTGAGCGTGAGCAGCAGCTCCTTTTCAAAATACCCGCGGTTGGCAAGCGCGGCATAGACCGCGGGACCCGCGTGGCCCTTGGAGCAGATGAAGCGGTCGCGTCCGGCCTTCTTCGGGTCTGCGGGATCGATGCGCATGTGCTTAAAATAGAGCGCAGCGAGCAGCTCCACGATGGAAAGACAGCCGCCGATGTGGCCCACGCCGAGATGTCCCACGCACTTGAGCGTATCGCAGCGAATGTCCATGCTGATTTGTTTCAGATCACAGTCCAATGTCAGATCCTCCCTTGTGATTGATTAACAGGATTAATCAAACGCAGTGTAAACCTGTGATAAACCATTGTCAATAGTCAATTAGACAATTTTCGACCCAGCCCTAATTATTATTGACAAGGGTAGTCCTTGGGGATAAAATAATTCACGATGTTAAGCAATTATTGCAGGAGGAGAACAAGAATGAACTTTACCCCGGTATATGTGCCGGTTGGCGTGCCCACGTTTCATCTGGAGAGCGCCCAGGACCAGTTTGACCGCTCTGTGAAGGCGCTGCGCGCCGTGGACGAAAGCTTCGTCTGCCCGGAGAAGATGCTTCTCTCGGTCGATGATCTGAGAGCATATCTTGACAGCGTACAGCCGGATCTGATCGTGTTTCAGAATCTCACGTTCGCCAACGCCGCTTATATGAGCGAGGTGCTGCGCCGGTTTGACTGCCCGCTGCTGCTCTGGACGCTGCGCGAGCC
>JAZQDI010000100.1:0-2426 GCA_045546715.1 Oscillospiraceae bacterium
CCGATGACGCCGAGGCATTCGCCGGGCATAAGATCAAAGCTCGCGTCCTTTACGGCGTGGACGTCCTCCCTGCCCTGCAGCTTGAATGTTTTGGTTAAATCCTTGATGGACAGGATCGGTTCAGCCATGGCACGCGCCTCCCCTCTCCAGCCGCGGCACAGCGGCCATCAGCGTTTTGGTATAAGCGGTCTCGGGATGGTTGAGAATCTGGTCGGTCTCGCCGTACTCCACAGCGCGGCCCTTCTGCATGACGAGGACGTTGTCCGCCATGGCGCCGACGACGCCGATGTTGTGCGTGACGATGATGATGCTGACGCCGAATTCCTTGCGCATAAGCATCATCTCCTCCACAACCTGCTTCTGAACGTGCACGTCCAGCGCACTGGTCGGCTCGTCCGCCATGAGCACGCTCGGGCGCAGAAGCATCGCCGACGCGATGCCGACACGCTGCTGCATGCCGCCGGAGAGCTCAAAGGGATAGCTTTTGAGCACACGCAGCGGATCGAGGAAGCCGATTTTGCTGAGAATTTCGGACGCGCGATCCTCAAACTCCGCGCGGGTTACTTTTTCATGCTCGATCACGCTCTCGTAGAGCTGCGCGCCGACAGTGCGGATCGGGCAGAAGGAGGCGCCGGCGCTCTGGAAGATCATGGCGAAGTCGGGGCCGCAGAGCTTTCGCATCTCGGCGGGCTTTAGGTCAGGCAGATTTTTGCCTTGATACCAGATATCGCCGCGGGTAACCATGCCGGCGGGGCCGAGCAGACCCATGGCGGCCTTGATAAGCGTGCTCTTGCCGCTGCCGGATTCGCCGACGATGCCGAGAATTTCGCCCTCGGCGAGATCGACGGAGATGTCCTGCACGGCAGGTCTGCCGTTGTAGGAGATCTCTACGCGGTCATATTCCAGGAGCTTTTTCATGCTTTTGCTCCTTTCCGCATTTTCGGGTCAAGATAATCTCTGACGGTATCTCCCAACAAATTAAAAATCATAACAGACACAAAGATCGCGAGACCGGGCGCGAAGGTGAGCCAGGGCGCGGTCTGGAGCAGGCCGCGGGTGTCGCTGATCATGCTGCCCCACTCGGCTGCGGGCGGCTTGGCGCCCAGCCCCAGGAAGCTCAGGCCTGCCAGCTCCATCATCATGGTGCCGATGTCCAGCATGGAGGTAACGAGGATCGGGCCCATGATGTTGGGCAGCACGTGCTTCACGATGATCTTCATGGAGCTGCCGCCCGCGAGCTTTGCCGCGCGGAAATAGGGCATCTCCTTTTGCGCCAGGGTCTGACTTCGGGCGATACGCGCAAACTTCGGCCATGAGATGGCAGCCAGCGCGATGATCGCGTTGTGCAGGCCGCCTCCCAGCACGCCCGCCACGGCCAGCGCAAAGACGAGGCCGGGGAACGCGAGGAAGAGATCGGAGATGCGCATGAGGATCGTATCCGTCCAGCCGCCGACCCAAGCGGCGAAAACGCCGACGATCGTGCCGATGACGGTGATGATAGCCACCAGCAGTAGCGTGGAGAAGATGCTGGTCTTCGCGCCAACGATGACGCGGGAGAGCATATCGCGGCCATAGCGATCCGTGCCGAAAAGGTGCTCCGAGCTGGGGGCCATTTTTGCAATGCTCAGATCCTGCGCATAGGGATCATAGGGGCAGAGCTGGTCACAGAAAACGGAGGCAAGCAGCAGCAGAATCGCAAGGGTGCCGAAAAGGATGAGTCTGGCCTTGAGCGTATCGCGGCGCAGCTTCTGCACGCGGACAGTCGGTTCCTTCTTCAATCCTGCACCACCCCCAGTCTGATTCTCGGGTCCATGGCGTGATACAGCAGATCGGTGATGAGGTTCACGAGGACATAGATGATCGCCATCCAGACGACGTAGGCCTGAATGATCGGATAATCGCGCATGGTGATGGCGTCCACGGCGAGCTTGCCGACGCCGTCCCACATGAAGATGCTCTCGATAATGGCGGTGCCGCCAAGCAAACTGCCGATAGAGAGCGCCAGCAGCGTGATGATGGTCAGCATGGAGGACTTCATGACGCTCTTCCAGAGGGTCACGCGGCCGCGCACACCTCTGGCCTGGGCGCCGTAGACGTAGTCCTTATTGAGCTCCTCCAGGACTGTGGCGCGCACCTGTCTCAAATACTTCGCGCTCATGGCAATGGCCAGCGTCAGGGTCGGCATGGCGGCGCTCTTGAGGCTCAGACCGTTTGAAATGACCGGGAGCCAGCCCATTTTGATGCTGAGGAAGTACATCAGCAGCATGGCAACAAAGAAGTTGGGCAGAGAGTTTCCCACGAAGCTGGTAAAGCGGATGAGATAATCCGTGAACTTATCATGCCGCACCGCGGCAAGTACTCCCAACGGGATAGAGATGATAATGGTAAGCAAAATGCTCAGCGCCGTCAAAAGCAGCGTGGCCGGG
>JAZQDI010000101.1:0-19846 GCA_045546715.1 Oscillospiraceae bacterium
CCGTCGACCGTCTCCACCTCGGTGGGGATCTCGTAGCGCATGACGAGCGTCTCGGGCACATCCAGCGATGCGAGGCGGCTCTCGACGGGGTTCACCACGTGCTTCTGCACGGCGGCGATCTCTGTCTCCGTCAGGTCGCCCGCGAGGAGATAGGCCTTCGCCGCGCGCACGAGCGGGCGCTCGCCCTGACTCATGAGCTGGATGCACTGCTCGGCCGAGTCGCTGCGCTGGTCAAACTGACCGGGCAGCGGCTCCACGGCGAACGCCGCGCCGTCGAAGTCGGGCAGCGCGTCATAGGTGACGTCCACCTGCGGCTCGGAGAACACCGTGCGCACCGCCTGCTCGAAGAGCTCCGGTGTGATGTGTTCCACGTCGTAGCGGTTCAGGATGCGCACATCCTCCACCGCCGGAATGCCCAGAAAGCTCTGGATCTCCGCCTTGAGCGCGGCGGCCTCCTGGGCCAGTTCTTTCTTCTTTTCTACATAAACGCGATAGACCATTCGAATCACCATCCCATTTCTTTTGCGTGGTGTTATGCGGGCGGATGATATCCGCCCCTACGGTTCTTATTTCGATGCCTGCAGAGCTCGCTGCCCGATGTCTCTGCGGTAAAATGCGTTGTCAAAATGAATCTTTCCAGCGAGGGAATATGCCTTTTCGATGGCGGCGGGGAGACTCTCCGCTCTTGCCACCGCGCCGAGCACGCGGCCGCCGCTGGTGACGAGCTTTCCGTCTGCGGTCTTGGCGCCGGCAATGTAAATTTCCTCATCCGAAGCGGTCTCCGGGAGGGTGATCTCAAAGCCCTTCTCGTATTTGAGCGGGTAGCCGTCGGAGGCGAGGACCACGCAGCAGGCGTGCTCTGCGCGGAAGCGCACGTCCACCTCGGAGAGCCGGCTCTCGGAGACGGCCCGCATAATCGTGAGCAGGTCGGTCTCCAGCAGCGGCAGCACCACCTGCGTCTCCGGGTCGCCGAAGCGGCAGTTGTATTCAATGACCTTCGGGCCGTCAGGCGTGACCATCAGACCGAAGTAGAGACAGCCGCGGAAGGTGCGGCCCTCCGCGTTCATGGCGTTCATCGTCGGCAGGAAGATCTCCTCCATGCAGCGCTTCGCCACGTCCGCGGTGTAATAGGGGTTCGGCGCCACGGTGCCCATGCCGCCGGTGTTGAGTCCCTCGTCGCCGTCCTTGGCGCGCTTGTGATCCATGCTGGACACCATCGGGACCATCGTCTTTCCGTCCGTAAAGGCCAGCACGCTGACCTCCGGGCCGGTGAGGAACTCTTCAATCACGACGCACTCGCCGCTCTTGCCGAACTTTCCGTTTGCCATCATCTCGGTCGCGGCGGTCTTGGCCTCCTCGGTCGTCTGCGCGATGATCACGCCCTTGCCGAGCGCCAGTCCGTCCGCCTTCACCACGATGGGGGCGGGCACGGTGTCGAGATAGCGGAGCGCCTTGTCGAGCTCGGTGAACGTCTCATACCGGGCGGTGGGAATGCCGTATTTCTTCATGAGATCCTTGGAGAAGGCCTTGCTGCCCTCGATGATGGCGGCCTTTGCCTCCGGGCCGAAGCAGGGGATGCCCTCGGCCTGCAGCCGGTCCACACAGCCGAGCACCAGCGGATCGTCCGGCGCGACAACCGCGAAATCAACGGCGTTTTCCTTCGCAAAGGCCACGATGCCGTCAAGGTCCGTCGCCCCGATGGGGACGCATTCTGCGTCTGCGGCGATGCCGCCGTTGCCCGGAAGGGCAAAGATGGTTTCCGCCTCGGGATTTTTCTTCAAAGCCTTGATGATGGCGTGCTCGCGCCCGCCGCCGCCGACGACAAGAATCTTCATGAGAGAACCTCCAAATAGAGAGTTGAGAGTGGATAGTTGAGAGTGGAGACAGGAGAACGGAGTACGATTCAGACAACTCCGCTCTCCACGTTTCACTCTGAATTAGTGGTGGAACAGACGCTGCCCGGTAAACGCCATGGCGATACCGTATTTGTTGCAGGTCATGATGACGTGGTCATCCCGGATTGAGCCGCCGGGCTGGGCGATGTAGTCCACGCCGCTCTTGCGGGCGCGCTCCACATTGTCGCCGAAGGGGAAGAACGCGTCCGACGCGACGGACACGCCGCGCTGCGCGGCGATCCATTCCTTCTTCTCCGCGAGCGTCAGGCGCTCGGGGCGGGTTTTGAACACGGCCTGCCACGCGCCGTCGCGCAGCACGTCGTCACACTCGTCCTCGGAGAGATAGACGTCGATGGCGTTGTCGCGGTCGGGGCGGCGGATGCCGTCCACAAAGTCGAGCGCGAGCACCTTCGGGTGCTGGCGCAGGAGCCAGTTGTCCGCCTTGGAGCCGGCGAGACGGGTGCAGTGGATGCGGCTCTGCTGGCCGGCGCCCACGCCGATGGTCTGGCCGTCCTTGACGTAGCAGACGGAGTTGGACTGGGTGTATTTCAGGGTGATGAGCGCGATGACGAGATCGATCTTCGCCTGCTGCGGCAGCTCCTTCGCCTCGGTCACGAGGTTATTCAGGCAGCTCTCGTCGATGACGCAGTCGTTGTGGCCCTGCTCAAAGGTGATGCCGAAAATGTCGCGGTGCTCGTCCGGCGCGCAGACATAGTTTTCGTCGATCTGCACGACGTTGTAGTTTCCCTTTTTCTTGGTCTTGAGAATCTCCAGCGCCTCGTCGGTGTAGCCCGGGGCGATCACGCCGTCGGAGACCTCATACTTGAGATATTCCGCCGTGGCCGCGTCGCACACGTCAGAGAGTGCCGCCCAGTCGCCGTAGGAGCAGAGACGGTCGGCGCCGCGCGCGCGGATGTAAGCGCAGGCGATGGGGCTGAGCTCAGCGCCATCGTCCACGAAATAGATCTTCTTCTCCACATCGCTCAGCGGCAGACCGACTGCCGCGCCTGCGGGGGAGACGTGCTTGAAGCTCGCCGCCGCGGGCAGACCTGTCGCCTTCTTCAGATCGCGCACCAGCTGCCAGGAGTTGAGCGCGTCCATGAAGTTGATGTAGCCCGGCTTGCCGTTGAGAACCGTGATGGGCAGATCGCTGCCGTCCTTCATATAAATGCGGGAGGGCTTCTGGTTGGGATTACAGCCGTATTTCAGTTCGAGTTCGTTCATGCTAATCTGACTCCCTTCCTGAGCGCGGATGCTCAGTCCTGATGTTTGTTGTTAATGACCGTCTCTTCCTTTCCGGTCTCAATGTCGTGATACCGGACGAAGAGGGACACCTTGTTTTCCTCGTTGAGCGCGGCCCAGACCTGATCGGCCAGCTCCTGCGCAGACTCGGTCGTGATGTCCACGCGCTCCGGCTCGCCCTCGAAGGAGGGCAGCGGATCGCCGTCCATCATGTAGGTGTGGATGAAGTGGCCCACGCCCGCCACGGGCGCGTCATAGTCGAAATACTGCCGCACGCAGCAGCTGGGATCGCCGTCGAGACTCTTGAGAATGGAGAGCTTGTAGGTGCCGTCCTCGCGCACGACGCCGGAGATGCGGGGGGTGTAGTTCGGGTCGTCCGGCTCGAAGGTGCGGGTTTTGAGCGCGGCCTCCATCGGCTTTCCGACGCACATGAAGTCGCGGATCGTGTCGGTCTGGTCGCCGTTCGTGACGATGGTCCAGTTGCCCCACACGCGCACGGGGTGATAGATGATCAGACTGGGATCGGAGAGCTTGGCCGGGTCGTAGGCCTCGGTGCGGATGCCGTCCTCGGTCAGCAGGAAAACGCGGTTGCGGCTGTTGACGCTGCGGCCCATGATGAAATAGACCATGACGGCCTTCGTGCCGTCCGGGCTGCGGCCGAGCACGATGCCGCGGCCGGGATACTCATTTTCGCTCAGAAGCGAAAGCAGATCATAGGTTTTCCACATTTCAGGATTCCTCCATCAGTTTTTTTGAGACCATCTCCACAGCGCGCGGCAGGAGCTTCCATTCGGCCTGCTCCATCACTCTGCGCTGCAAAATCTCGGGCGTGTCGCCGGGGAGGACCTCCACCGGCTGCTGGAGAATGATTTCGCCCCCGTCGGGGATTTCGTTCACGAAGTGCACCGTCGCGCCCGTGACCTTCACGCCGCGGCGCAGCGCCTCCTCGTGCACCCGCAGACCGTAATATCCCTTGCCGCAGAAGGCCGGGATCAGCGACGGGTGAATGTTCAGGATTCGTTTGTCCCATTTTGCGGTGAAGCGCTCGGAGAGAATGCTCATATAGCCCGCGAGGACAATGAGCTTCACGCCCGCGGCAGACAAAAGCGCGTTCATCTTTTCCTCGGCGGCCGCCTGACTGCCCTCGGTCTTCGCGCTCACGACGGCGGTTGGGATGCCGGCCTTTGCCGCCCGCTCGAGGGCATATGCCTTCGCGTTGCTCGCAATCACGAGGGCAATCTCGCCGCTCGGGATCTGTCCGGCGGCAGAAGCGTCAATGAGCGCCTGCAGATTCGTCCCGCCGCCGGAGACGAACACGGCAATCTTCGTTTTCATTCGATGATCACGCCCTCGTCGCCCGCGACGATCTCGCCGAGCAGATAGGCGTCCTCGCCGTTCTCGCGGAGAACCTGGAGCGCGGCATCGGCGTCGTCCTTTTTCACGACTGCAATCATGCCGACGCCCATGTTGAAGGTGTTGAACATCTCGCGCTCCGGAATCTCGCCCTTCTTCGCGATGAGCTCGAAGATCGGGAGCACCTTGACGGCACTGCGGTCGATTTTCGCGGTGCAGCCCTGCGGCAGCGCGCGCGGAATGTTTTCATAAAAGCCTCCGCCCGTGATGTGCGCAATGCTCTTGACCTTTACCTTCTCGAGCAGTGCGAGCATGGGCTTGACGTAAATTTTGGTCGGCGTGAGCAGCGTCTCACCCAGACCCTTGCCGCCGAGCTCCGCCACCGGGGCGGTGAGATCGGCGTGCTCCACGTCGAACACGCGGCGCACCAGAGAAAACCCGTTGGAGTGCACGCCGCTGGAGGGCAGCGCGAGAATTACGTCGCCGGGCTGCACGTCCGAGCGGTCGATGATGGCGTCCTTGTCCACCACGCCGACGGAGAAGCCCGCGAGATCATATTCGTCCACGGGGTAGAAGCCGGGCATCTCGGCGGTCTCGCCGCCGATGAGCGCCGCGCCGGACTGCACACAGCCCTCCGCCACGCCGGAAACGATGTCCGCAATGCGCTCGGGCACGTTCTTGCCGCAGGCAATATAGTCCAGGAAGAAGAGAGGCTTTGCCCCGCAGCAGATGATATCGTTGACGCACATGGCCACGCAGTCGATGCCGACGGTGTCGTGCTTGTCCAGCTTGAAGGCGAGCTTGAGCTTGGTGCCCACGCCGTCTGTTCCGGAGACGAGCACGGGCTTGGAGATCCCTGTGAGATCCAGCCCGAACAGGCCGCCGAAGCCGCCCACGCCACCGAGTACGCCGTCGGTGACGGTGCGTGCAACGTGCTGCTTCATGAGCTCCACGGCCTTATAGCCCGCGGTGATATCCACGCCCGCGGCGGCGTAGCGCTCGGAGTAGCTGTTGGTATTCATGCGTTCCTTCCCTCACTGATTTTATAGTCGAAGCGGTTCTTGTCCGCCACTTCCGGCACGCGTGTGGGGTATTCCCCATCGAAGCAGGCGTGGCAGTAGCCCTCGCCGCACGGGACGCCCATGAGCTCGCCCACGTCCTCCACCGGGAGGTAGCCGAGCGAGTCTGCGCCGATGATCTCGGCGATCTCATCCACGCTGTGATGGCAGGCGATCAGGCGGTCGCGGGAATCGATGTCCACGCCGTAGTAGCAGGGGTTCATGAAGGGGGGCGCGCTCGAGCGGACATGGACCTCCTTCGCGCCGGCCTCGCGCAGGAGCGTGACGATGCGGGCGGAGGTCGTGCCGCGTACGATGGAGTCGTCAATCATGACGACGCGCTTGTCCTTCACGACGGCGGAGACGGGGTTGAGCTTGATGCGCACGAGGTTTTCGCGCGCGCTCTGGCCGGGCGCGATGAACGTGCGGCCGATGTATTTGTTTTTGATGAAGCCGACCTCGTAGGGAATGCCGCTCTCCTGGGCGAAGCCCAGCGCGGCGTCCAGTCCGGAGTCCGGCACGCCGATGACGACGTCCGCCTCCACGGGGTGGCGGCGCGCAAGGCAGCGACCGGCGCGGATGCGCGCCTCGTGTACGCTCACGCCGTCCACGATCGAGTCGGGGCGGGCGAAGTAGATGTGCTCAAACACGCAGAGATTCTTCTTCTGCGTGCCGCAGTGCTCGCGCATGGACTTGATGCCGTCCTTCGTGAAGACGAGGATCTCGCCCGGCTCAATGTCGCGCACGAAATGCGCGTGGACGGAGTCAAGCGCGCAGGTCTCGCTCGCGACGACATAGGTGCCGTCTTCCATCTCGCCGTAGCACAGCGGGTGGAAGCCGTAAGGATCGCGGGCGGCGATCAGCTTCGTCGGGCTCATGAGCACGAGGGAGTACGCGCCCTCGATTTTGTGCATCGCGCAGCTGACGGCCGCCTCGATGCTCGGCGTCGTGAGACGCTCCTTCGTCACGACGTAGGAGATGACCTCCGTGTCGGTCGTGGTGTGGAAGATGGAGCCCTGCAGCTCGAGCGAGCGGCGCAGCTCCGTGGCGTTGACGAGATTGCCGTTGTGCGCGAGCGCCATGCGGCCCTTGATGTGGTTCACGACCATGGGCTGGCAGTTGGCGCGGGATTTCGTTCCGGCGGTGCCGTAGCGCGTGTGGCCGATGGCCATGCTGCCCTGACCGAGCTTTTCGAGCACCTGCGGGGTGAAAACATCGCTCACGAGACCGACGTCCTTGTGGCTGGTGATCACGCCGTCGTCGTTCACGGCGATGCCGCAGCCCTCCTGGCCGCGGTGCTGCAGCGCGTAGAGACCGTAATAGGTCAGCGCGGCGACGTCCTTGTTCTCCGGCGCGAAGATACCGAACACGCCGCATTCTTCATGGATGTGCTGATTCATTTTATTCTCCCAGAATTCGTCTCATCATCTCGGAATACGCGTCCTCCACGTTTCCGAGATCCCGGCGGAAGCGGTCTTTGTCAAGCTTTTCATGCGTGGTGCTGTCCCAGAAGCGGCAGGTGTCGGGGCTGATCTCGTCGGCGAGGACGATGGTGCCGTCCGAGAGTCTGCCGAACTCGAGCTTGAAGTCCACCAGATCGACGTTCACGGCCTTGAAGAAGGCCTTGAGCACGTCGTTGACCTTGAAGGCCATGGCCTTGATCGTCTCGATTTCTTCCTTCGTGGCGAGCTTGAGGGCCAGTGCGTGATAGGCGTTCATCAGCGGATCGCCCAGATCGTCGTTCTTGTAGCTGAACTCGATGGTGGGCTCGTCAAACACGATGCCCTCCTCCACGCCGAAGCGCTTGGCGAAGGAGCCGGCGGAAATGTTGCGGATGATGACCTCGAGCGGCACGATGGAAACGTGCTTGACCACGGTGTCGCGGTCGCTCAGCTGCTCCACAAAGTGGGTGGGCACGCCTTCCTTCTCGAGCATCTGCATGAGATAGTTCGTGACCTTGTTGTTCACAACACCCTTGCCCACAATCGTGCCCTTCTTCAAGCCGTTGAAGGCGGTGGCGTCGTCCTTATAGGAGACGATGACAAGCTCCGGGTCCTCGGTGGCGTAGACCTTCTTGGCCTTGCCCTCGTAAAGCTGAATACCTTTTTCCATGATAATAGACTCCTTTCAGGCGTTAAACTGCTGTTCGATCTTCCGGTTTTTCTCCAGTACTTTTTCCGTGTCCGCGCGTCTGCGCTCGTCAAGCGCCTTTCCCAGCGCCGGATCGGAGACGGACAGGATTTCCACGGCAAGCAAAGCGGCATTGACAGCCCCATCGATTGCCACTGTGGCTACCGGGATGCCGCTGGGCATCTGTACAGTGGAGAGCAGGGCGTCAATGCCGTCTAAGGTAGAGGATTTTACGGGAATGCCGATGACCGGCAGGGTGGTGTTGGCCGCAATGGCACCGGCCAGATGCGCGGCCTTGCCGGCCGCTGCCAGAATCGCGCCGAATCCGTTTGCGCGCGCGGACATGGCAAAGGCGCGTGCCTCCTCGGGCGTTCTGTGCGCGGAGAAAACGTGCACCTCCGTGGGCACACCAAACTCCTTCAGCGTGGTAATCGCCTTCTCGACGATGGGCAGATCGCTGTCGCTGCCCATAATGACGCCAACTTTGTTCAAGGTACTTCCCTCCAAAAAAACGCAGAAGGGCAGACGGATTCGTGAATTCGTCTGCCCTCCCGCATCAAAAATCAGTATGGATATTATGTTCGATTTTTCCCGGATTGTCAACATTTCTTTCCCTGCACAAACAGAGAAAAAAACGGGAAAAACGGGAAATCCTTCGTCAATCTGACAAGGGCCTTTACCCACGTGTCGCATAGGCGCACGACACGGTGCGCGAAAACGCGTTATTGTCGATTTCGCATGGCCTCCATCTGCTCGTGCTCCTCCTTGATCGCGGCGTGGAGCGCCGGGGCGGTCCAGGCGGGGTTTGTCTCTGTGAGCATCGCCTTGAGCTTTACCGAGGGGATGCGGCTCTGGCGAAAGCCGTTTAAGAAGGCGTCGAGCATGCCGGGGCGAAAATGCGCCATGACGATCATCTCGTCTGAAAATGCTTCGACGGGGGAGACCGTCTCCGGCGGCGCCGTCACGCCCGCGAGCGCGCCGACCGGCAGGGCGAATTCCTCCGGCTGCACGACGCGAAGCCGAATGCCGAGCCGCAGCGCGAGCACGCGCATGCGCCCCAGCTTCTCCGGCTGGATGTTATAGCAGAGCACCATGGGATTCATGGGATCAGTCCTTTCTGCTTCAGATAGAGATACGCTCCCAGCGCCGCCTGACAGAGCAGAATTGCCGGAAAGCCGATGCGAAAGCTCCGGTGCCGCGTCTTGTGGCGGAAAAGATACATGCCGAGCAGCCCGCCGAGACTGCCGCCGGCCACGGCATAGAAAAACAACCGCGACTCCGGGATGCGCCAGCCGTGGTTTTCGGCCCGGGCCTTGTCAAAGCCCATCAGACCGAACAGCAGCAGATTCATTGCCGCGAGGTAGAGTAACAATAGTTTCAACATGATATTTGATTCGAGAGTTGAGAGTGGAGATTACGTCAGTTTTCAATCGTCGGCATAAGCCGACACATTCGTTCCGCTCTCCACTCTCCAAATTCCACTCTTTCTTTCTTTACACTCTTTCGTGCGCGTTTACCGTTTTCTCCATCATATACAGTGTCCCTCTCACGCCGGGGGTGCTGCCGATAACGGTGAAGCCGAAGTGCTCATAAAAGCCCTTTGCGTGCGCGTTGTCCTCCGCCACATGCAGCCGCAGACTGTGCCAGCCCCGCGTCTCGCAGAACCAGAGCGCGTGGCCGAGCAGCTGCGCGCCCCAGCCCTTGCCGCGGTAGGCCGGCAGAAGATAGAAAAACGAGATCCAGCCGAAGCCCTCTTTTTTTCCGCGCTCGGGGTCGATATCGATCATGCCGACGACGTCGCTGCCGCTCAAAAGCTTCACCACGGCGTGAGGCGTTTTGGCGTGATTTTTCGCGCTTCTGAGATAAGGCCGCGGGGTGTAGCCCGCCGTGGAGCCGTGGGCTGTCGCCCAGGCGTCGGCGTAACAGGCGTCAAAAAAAGCGCTGTCTCTGGGGAAGCTGAGCGGCTCGAAGCGAAGATTGCCTGCGTCCGCGCCCTTGTTCTTCCACCAGGTCTGGCGGCCCAGTGTGCTCAGATCTTCCGGCAGATGACTCGCGTCGTTGTAATATTCCACAGTCGGCACGCCGTTTTCATAGTGCAGACAGGTCACGGCGGTGTTGTCCCCGTGGGGCAGGCGGTCAATTTCCGCGCTCGGAATGCCGAGTACCGAGGCGAGAAACACGCGGATCGCCATGCCGTGGCTCACGGCGGCGACGGTTTTGCCCTCGTGGCGCGCGGCAATGTCGCGCAGCACGGTCTGCATGCGCGCCTGTGCTGCTTCATAGCGCTCTCCGCCTTCAATGATCCAATTTGCCGGGTCGTGGTTGAAATAGTACATCTGCTCCGGCGTTTCATATTCCACGTCGCCCCAGGGGCGGCCCTCCCAGCAACCGAGACAGACCTCGCGCAGCTGCGGCGTGGTCTGCAGCGCCAGATCATGATATTGCATAATTGCGCCGGCAGTGTCCTTCGTGCGCTGGAGATCGCTGGAATAAACCGCGTCGATGCGCATGTCTTTGAATCGCTCGGCGAGCGCCGCGATCTGACGGCGGCCGCGCGGCGTCACCTGTCCGTTCCAGTGGCCCTGAATCCGGCGGTAGAGATTGCCCTCCGCCTCCGCGTGGCGGATGAGATAGATCGTGGTCATGCGTTAAGCCTCCAGCTCCAGAAGCCGGTTCAGCTCCGCCGTGATGCTGTCGTTGTAGCCGCGCTGATCGTCATAGACCTTTTTGCGCCGCTTCGCCGCGATGAGCGCCGCGACCATGTCTTCCCGGCCGGGAATGCCGGGGTTATACTGCTCGAGATTCTTCGTGAGAAACAGCTCCAGTCCCAGCGTCTTCGCCTCGCGGATGACCATGCCCTGCCCCTCATACCGGCTCGTGAGCACGAAGCCGTCCATCTGGTCGAGATAGTTGAAGGGATTTTTCTGGTTGCCGAGCAGCGTGACCATGTCCTCGAGCCCGAGCTCGTGAATCTGCTCGAGCAGCTTTTCGCGGTCCGGCCCGTCGCCCAGCAAATACAGCCGCAGATCGTTGCGCTCCTTTTTCACCTCGGCAAGCATTTCCATCAGAATGTCAAAGCCCTTCTGGTGGCAGATGCGTCCCATGGTGCAGAGATTGTAGTAATTGGGATCGACCTTGAAATCGAGCGGCTGCTTCGCCTTGCGGAAAATCTCCTCGGTGTTGATGTGGTTCGGGATCACGACGATGGGCTTGTCGCCCACGTCGTTCGTGCGGCGAAAGCCGTCGATGATGCCGGGGGAGACGGCGGCAAAGGCGTCGAAATAGCGGTATTTGCCCTTGAAATAGTGCCAGAGCGTGCGGTATTTCGGCTCGTTCTGCAGCTTGATCTCCACGTCATTGTGAATCCAGATCACGCGCTTTTTCGCGTTGGCGTTCACCGCGCCCACGCTGCATTCGTTTCGGTAGCTGTTGAAGTCGATGGCGACGTCGTATTCCTTTCCGCCGGTGAAATCGCCGGAGAGCGCGCGCAGCACGCCGAAGTAGACAAGACGGCAGAAGAACGGGTAGGGCTTGCAGAAAATGAAATGCAGATTCTCCCGCTCCGGCAGATCAAAGAACACCTGATCGTCGAAGAGGTAGACGTCCACCTCACACTTCGTCCAGTCAATGTCGTTGAGTATATTCAGCAGGGATTTTTGAATGCCCCCTACGTTGAAGTCGCTTTGAAATATGGCGATTTTCTTCATCTTGATCCTCGTTTCCCGCTCGAAACTAGCCCTTGCGATTTATGCCTGACTATTGTATAATAAGCGCGATTAATTTGCAAGAGGGAGACTTCTCCGTTGAACAGGACCGAGACAAAGAAAACAAGGTCCGCGGGCGTGCTGATCTGCGGAGCATATGGAATGCGAAACGCCGGAGACGAGGCTGTTCTCTCGGCGCTGCTTGCCGAGCTTCGCAAGATTGACCCGGACATGCCCATCACGGTGCTCTCCCGTGCGCCGAAGGAGACGCAGGCGATCCACGGCGTGGAGGCGATCTATTCCTTCAACCTCCCGCGTGTCTGGCGCGCCATGCGCCGCAGCCGCCTTTTTCTTCACGGCGGCGGCAGTCTCGTGCAGGATGCCACGAGCCGGCGCAGTCTCTGGTATTATCTCTATACGCTGGTGGCCGCGCGCCATCGGCATAACCGCGTCATGCTCTATGGCTGCGGCATCGGTCCCGTCACGCGCTCCGGCAACCGCCGGCTCGCCGGCTGGATCATCAACCGCTATGTCGATGCAATCACCCTTCGTGAGGAGCAGTCGCTCGAGACGCTTCGCGCCCTCGGCGTCACGAAGCCGGAGATCACCGTTGCGGCAGAGCCTGCGCTCGCGCTTGAGAGCGCGCCCGCGCCGGAGGTAGACGCGCTGTGCGCGCGCTTCGGCATGAATCCGGAGCAAAAATACTTCTGCCTCTGCGTGCGCCACTGGCCGGGTATGGAGCAGAAGCATGAAATTTTCGCCGAGGCCGCGCGGTATGCGCGGGATCGCTATGGTCTCTCGCCGCTGCTGCTCTGCCTCAACCCGAAGCAGGATGAAACGGACGCTGCGCGCATCCGCGATCTCATCGGCGGCGAGACCTTGCTCGTCTCCGAGAGTATGGAGGCACCGCAGCTCATCGGTCTGCTCGGCCGGATGGAGGCCGTCATGGCCATGCGTCTGCACGCGCTGATTTTTGCCTCCAGCTGCGCCGTGCCGCTCATCGGCGTGAGCTACGATCCGAAGGTCGCCTCCTTCTTTGAGTATATTGAGCAGACCAATTATATAGACTTTTCCGCGCTCGGCAGCGCCGCGCAGCTCTGCGCCCTGATCGATACGGCCATGGCCGCCGATCGCCAGACCCTTCGCCGGGAGATTGATGATCTGCGTCAGCGCGCGGACCGCAGCCGTCTGGTTGCTCAGGCGCTGCTGGAAAAGGAGTAAGAAGCATGATTCGCTGTGTCGTTCTGGCGTCCGGCAGCGGCACCAAGTTCCAAAGCCTGCTGGATTCCATTTTCTTCGGCGAGATCCCCGGTCTGGAGATTGTCGCCCTCATATCCTCCGATCCGGAGGCCAATGCCCTCAACCGCGCGCGCAACGCGCACATTGAGGCGGTGGACATTCACCGCGAGGTGTTTCCCAATGACGCGACGTTTGACCTCGCCGTGCGCAACAAGATCCGCGATCTCGACGCCGATCTCGTCATTGACGCGGGCTTCCATCCCGGCGTCGGACCGGAGACCGCCCGCGCAAACAAAAACAAAATCATCGCCATCCAGCCCTCGCTGGTGCCCGCATTTCAGGACTTGCGCGGTCTGGCCGTGCACGAGGCGGTGCTGGCCCGCGGACTGAAGGTCACGGGCGCGACGGCCTATCTCGTGGACGAGCAGGGCGGCATCGGCGCCGTGCTGCTGCAGAAGGCGGTGGAGGTCGGGCCGGATGATGACGCCGTGAAGCTTCAGCGCCGTGTGCTGCGCCAGGCGGAGTGGATTCTCCTGCCGGAGGCCGTGCGTCTCTGGTGCTCGGGCGCCTTTGAAGTCCGCGCCGGCAGAGCAAAACGCGTGAAATAAAAAACCGCTGTAATTGCAGCGGTTTTTTAATCTGTCGAAAACTCACAAACTCCATATCCCTCACTTCCGTGATTACACGAAAGCTCGCTCATCCCGCTGTGTAAAGCAGCGGGTTTTACATACTGTGCTTTCTTTTTGCTTTGCAATGTGCTAAAATACATCCACATTTTTCTGAAAGGAAGGAAAAGACCAAAATGAAAAAGATTCTCTCTTTGCTGCTTGCGCTCACGATGATTTTTGCGCTGGCAGCCTGCGCTGCCAAGGAAGCGCCGAAGGGCAGCGAGGCCGAGGAGGCCGAGGCCACGGCGGACGACGGCCAGAACCCCATCATGAACTTTGTCGGCACCTATGCCAGCGGCAGAGCCTCCATCCTCGTGGAGGCGGACGGCGCAGACGGCGCCAAGCTCACCGTTACCTGGGGCAGCAGTGCCTCGGAGCACAGCGAGTGGGTCATGAGCGGCAAGTTCGATCCCGACACGCTCACGATTGAATACAGCGACTGTGTGAGAAAAGATATTGAGTTCGCCGAGGACGGCAGCGTCAAGTCCGAGACCGTCGTCTATGAAAACGGCTTTGGCAACGCCCATTTCGACGACGACGGCAACCTCAGATGGAAGGACGACGAGGAGCACATGGCGGACGACATGGTCTTTGTCAATGTCTCCGTTGAGCCGGACTATTCCGCTGTCACCGCCATGAGCGCGGCGGACGTGGAGCTCTTCGCCGGCATGGTGAGAACCGCCTACATCAACGCGGACTGGGAGACCATTGCAGAGCATGTGCGCTACCCGATCACGGTGGACGGCACGGAGCTTGCCGACGCGGCCTCTCTCGTCGCGTTTCTCAGCGAGCGCACCGTGACCGATGCCGATCAGGAGGCCATGGTGAACGAGACCTGCTACAACATGTTCTTCAACGGTCAGGGCATCTGCCTCGGCGACGGCGAGATCTGGCTGGCCGACCCGAACTACGGCACCGACGCCGCGCCCGAGCTGCAGATCATCGCAATCAGCGGCGTCACGAAGTAACAATTCCAAACACAAAACACGCAGAACGGGTTCCCGTTCTGCGTGTTTTGTTATTCCTGGATGATAAACCCGCCGCCGAGCACGCGCTCTCCGTCATACAGCACCGCGCTCTGCCCCGGCGCGGGGGCGCGAACCGGCTCGTCGCAGTCGATCACGACGCGGTCTCCCTCCTCCCTTGCGGTGCAGGGGGGATTTTCCCATTTCGTGTGCCGCACGCGCACACTCGCGCGGATGGGGGCTTTCGGCTCGTCGATGAGCCAGTTGAAATCCCGCGCCGTCACGCGCGTTTGAAACAGATCGTCCCAGTAGGCGAGATGAATCGTGTTTGTCTTCGCGTCGATGCGGGAGATGTAGACCTTCCGCTCGTTCACCAGCCCCGGCCGCCGCTGACCCACGGTGTACCGGCAGATGCCCTCGTGCTGCCCGATGACCTCGCCCTCGAGCACGAAGTCGCCCGAGCCGGGAAGCGGCGCACGGCGGCTGAGCCAGCCGGCATAGTCCTTGTCGGGGATGAAGCAGATCTCCATGCTGTCCGGCTTTTTTGCCACGGGAATACCGAAATCCTCTGCCAGCGCGCGCACGGCGGACTTTTCAAATTCCCCCAGCGGCAGCAGAAGCCGGCTGACCTGCTCGTGCGTGAGTCTGCAGAGCATGTAGCTCTGGTCGTTCGCGGGGTGACCCTTATAGAGCGCGCCGTCCTTTGTGCGGGCATAGTGCCCGGTGGCGACAAATTCCGCGCTCACCTTGTCCGCGTGGTCGAGCAGGGCTTTGAATTTCACGGTCGGGTTGCAGAGAATGCAGGGGTTCGGCGTCTCGCCCGCGCGGTAGGCGGCGTCAAACGGCGCGCAGACGAGCGCCTCCAGCTCGCGGCGAATGTCCAGCACATCGAGCGAAATGCCGAGCCGGTCCGCAACAGCGGCGGCGTCGCGCGCGCCCGCGTCGGAAATGCCGTTTTCCAGATACAGCCCTGTCACGGTGTGCCCCTGTTTTTTCAGCAGCGCGGCGCACACGGCGCTGTCCACACCGCCGGAGAGACCGAGTACGATATGTGCCATAGTTACTCCTTAAAAAACGAGGAATTAGAAATGAGGAATGAGGAATGACCCGTAACGTACATTCCTAATTCCTAATTCCTCATTCCTAATTTGTTTCAGCTCTCTATCTTCAAGTACACCATCAGCGCCGCAATATCGGCAGGGGATACGCCGGAGATCCGGCTTGCCTGACCGATGTTTTTCGGCCGGATTGCCTGCAGCTTCTGCCGCGCCTCGAGCCGCAGACACGCGATGATCTCATAGTCGAGCGCCTCCGGCAGCGCGCGGTCCTCCATGCGCTGAAACTCCGTCACCTGCCGCAGTTGGCGCTGAATGTACCCGGCGTATTTCAGCCGTATTTCTGCCTGCTCGGTCACAGAGTGGCTAAGCGCCGGGCGCTCGGGGTCAAACGGCGCGAGATCCGCGTAGCTGATCTGCGGGCGGCGGATGAGATCCGCGAGCGAGATGCCCGTTTTCGCTGCCGCCGTGCCCTTTTCCGTGAGCATGGCGTTGAGCGTCTCTGTCGGCGCGAGATGCGTTTTTTCGAGCCGGTCCATCTCCTGTGCCACAGCGCGGTATTTCTCCTGCACGGCCGCATACTGCTCGTCACCCACGAGGCCGATCCGGTGCCCGATGGCAGAGAGTCGTTCGTCGGCGTTATCCTGCCGATGCAGCAGCCGGTATTCCGAGCGCGAGGTCATGATCCGGTAGGGCTCGTTCGTCCCCTTGGTCACGAGATCGTCGATGAGCGCGCCGATGTATCCGTCTGACCGGCGGAGGATCATCGGCTCGCGGCCAAGCAGCTTCAGCGCGGCGTTCACGCCTGCGGCAAAGCCCTGCACCGCGGCCTCCTCGTAGCCGGAGGAGCCGTTGAACTGTCCCGCGCCGTAGAGGCCGGGGACTTTTTTTGTCTCCAGCGTGGGCCAGAGCTCGGTCGGGTCCACGCAGTCATATTCGATTGCGTAGGCACAGCGGGTCATCTCCGCCTGCTCCAGCCCGGGAATCGTGTGCAGCATCCGAACCTGCACATCCTCCGGCATGGACGAGGAAAAGCCCTGCAGATAGAGCTCCTCCGTGTCGAGACCCATCGGCTCTAAAAAGAGCTGGTGGCGCTCCTTGTCCGGAAAGGTCATGATTTTCGTCTCGATGCTGGGGCAGTAGCGCGGGCCGACGCCCTCGATCACATGGGAGTAGATCGGGCTGCGGTCGAGATTTTCGCGGATGATTTCATGCGTGCGCTCGTTGGTGTAGGTCAGCCAGCAGACGGCCTCGTTTTTCATCGGGCCGGTTGTGGAGAAGGAAAAGCCGTCGATCTCCTCGTCGCCGGGCTGCAGCTCCATTTTGGAAAAGTCCACCGTCCGCTTTAAGATGCGCGGCGGCGTGCCGGTTTTGAACCGGCGCATGGTGAGACCGAGGTCTCTGCAGCACTCCGCGAGCGGACCGGAGGCCGCGAGACCGTCCGGACCGGAGTCGCGCAGCACCTCGCCCACGATCGTGCGCCCGCGCAGATACGTCCCTGTTGCCAAAATCGCCGCACGGCAGGCGTAGACCGCGCCCGTCTCCGTCACGACGGCGGAAACAGCGCCGTTTTCGGTCTCAACGGAGACGACCTCTGCCTGCTTCACGCGCAGATTTGGCTGCGTCTCGAGCGTGTGTTTCATCACGGCCTGATATTTTCGCCGGTCGGCCTGCGCGCGCAGCGAATGCACGGCCGGGCCCTTGCCCCGGTTGAGCATGCGGTATTGGATGCAGGCGCGGTCCGCCGCCTTTGCCATCTCGCCGCCGAGCGCGTCCAGCTCGCGCACGAGATGGCCCTTGCCTGTGCCGCCGATGGCCGGGTTGCAGGGCATGTTGCCCACGGCGTCGAGATTCACGGTGAAGCAGATTGTGCTGAGCCCCAGCCTCGCGGCGGCGAGCGCCGCCTCAATCCCCGCGTGTCCCGCGCCGATCACGGCAATGTCACAGTTGCCAGCTTCATATCTCATGGAGAGCCTCCAAAAAAGTTAGGAGTTAGGAATTAGGAGTTAGGAGTGACAGAAAACGCCTCACTCCTAACTCCTCACTCCTCACTCGCACAGTGTATCGATCTCGGATTCGCCGTATACGGCAAATCCGTTTTCCTGCAGCAGTTCGGCCGTCACGCCGTTTCCCGGCGTGAGCGTTTTTGAAAAGCTGCCGTCATAAATCTCTCCCTTCCCGCAGGAGGGACTGCGCTCCTTTAAGAGCGCGGCGAAAACATGCTCCCGCCGCGCCGTTTCGAGCGCGATTTCCGCGCCCCGGCGGTATTGCGCAGTCACGTCCTCGCCCGAGGCCATGACAACGCGGTCTCCCTGCCGCTCCGAGGGGGTGCGCGGCGTGTCGAGGCCGCCCAGCACCTCCGGACAGACCGGAACGAGAGTATAGCGCGCCCGCAGCGCGCGCAGGGTCTCCGCCGGGAGCGGCTTCGATGCGCCGTCATAGCGGCAGGGCTCTCCCAGGAGACACCGGCTGATTAAGAGCTTCATTCGCCGCGGCTGAAGGCAAAGCCCAGCAGCGTGCCCACTACGCCGCCGGCGATGTGCGTCAGCTCCTGCAGCCCGGCCTGACCGGAGATGGCCTGCACGACCTCGCTGCCGAGATAGAGAATCAGCACGAGAATCAGCGTGATCGGAATCGCGCCGCCGCGCATGCTCGCAAAGGAGGCGAGCACCATCATCATAAACAGCACGCCGCTCGCGCCCATGAGCGTGGCGTCCGGGAAGAGAAACCACATGATGAGCGCGCCCGCGATCGCCGTGAGCAGCACGGCGGTGAGCACCTTTGCGCTGCCGAAGCGATCCTCTGCGGCGGGACCGATTACGAGCAGGACAATCACGTTGCCTGTGCAGGTGGTGAGACTCGTGTTTCCCAGCACGTGCAGGATCGCGCGGGGATAGGTGAGATAGTCCGAAAGAGAGGACTTATAAAAGCAGAAGAGGTTCTGCGTCGTCCAACCGTCGGTTAGCTCGCCCAGCGCCAGCGCCAGCAGACTCAAAAGCGCGAAGGTCAGCGTGACCGGGGCGTTGTATTTCAGCGTGATGCCGTCGATTCTCTCTCTGTCCATGGGATCTCCTTACAGTTTTTCCAGTTCGTCGGCGTAGGCCTTCTGTGTGCGCGCATCGAAGCAGACCATGCGCACGCGCTTGATCGTGTGATAAATCGTGAGAGACTCGTTGATCGTCTCCATTGCAATCTTCGCGGCCTTTTCGAGCGGGAAGCGGTAGACGCCCGTGCTGATGCTCGGGAAGTCCACGGTTTCGCAGCCGTTCTCGGCGGCTATGCGCAGGCAGTTGCGGTAGCAGCTTGCCAGAAGCTCCGGCTCGCCGTGCTCGCCGTCGCGCCAGCGGGGACCGGGCGTGTGGATCACGTGCTTTGCCGGCAGACGGTAGCCGCGGGTGATTTTTGCCTCGCCCGTGGGGCAGCCGTTTAAGGTGCGGCACTCGGCGAGCAGCGCAGAGCCTGCCGCCATGTGGATCGCGCCGTCCACACCGCCGCCGCCCAGCAGAGACGTGTTCGCGGCGTTTACAATGGCGTCCACCTCAGACTTGGTGATGTCGCCCTGAATGACTTCAATACGGTCTTTATTCATCTTCGTCTTCATCCTTTCTTTCGTCCAGTGCCCGGTAGTAGAGTCGGTCCGCGGTCTCTGCAAGGAGATCGGCCAGCTCCAGATCGGTTTTGAATTTGTCCGGGATGGCGCCGCATCCGAGATGCGCGCCAAGAATATTTCCGGTGATGGCGCCGGTGGAGTCGCTGTCTCCGCCATGGTTGACCGCAGCGATGATCCCTCCGGCGAAATTGTCCTCATAGCGCAGTGCGCAGAAGAGCGCGATCGCAATTGCCTCGTCGCCCGTCCAGCCTCTGCCCAGCGCCTGAATGCAGTCAAGATCCGCCGCGGCAGTCCCGGCGAGTGCCATGGCCTTCTCCATCAGCTCGGAAAAGATCCCAAGATCCGGCGCGGCGCTGAATTCGCGCTGAATCTCGCGCAGCGCGTCTCTCGCAGCGTCCGGGAGACGCTCGCCGCTTACCAGCCGGGCGATCAGACAGCCCAGCAAGGCGCCGGGGAGCCAGCCGAGATCATGGCTGTGCGTCAGGGCGCTGATGTCCGCGCCGAGACGGGCGGCCCGAAGGGGATGCTTCGGGGAGATCAGCCCTGCCGGAGCCGAGCGCATCACGCCGCCGCAGCCCTTGCTCTCGTTGATCGGGTTTCGGATGCTGCCTGGCGCCCCGCCGGAGATGGAGGCGAGACAGGTGTTGCCGGGCGCGCGGGCGCTCCAGAGCTCCGGGCGGTTCATCAGCCCGGAAAAGCCCCCGCTCGCCTGCGGGCCGGAGTGAAACTGCGTGAGATACCACTCGCCGTAGCACTGCCAGACGTTGTCCGTCGGGCGGCCGCTGTCCTTCAGCAGTCCTGCGGCGGTGAAAAGCCGCAATACTATGTACATGATACCCACGAAGCACTCATCACAAGAGCGCAGTTTGAGGCGGCACAAAATGCGCTTGCCAACAAGCGGATCCGGAAAGGAAGTCGGAGGCCAAG
>JAZQDI010000102.1:0-4984 GCA_045546715.1 Oscillospiraceae bacterium
CCTGGAGGAACAGTCCCACCGCCGCCTCGTTGGCGCCGTTGAGGACGGCGCAGGCCACACCGGGCTTCCGGGCGCACTCCAGGGCCAGCTTCAGACACTGGAAGGTCTCCGTGTCCGGCCGCTGAAAGGCCAGAGGCGGGCAGGAGAACAGATCCAGAGGCTCCACCACGCTCTCCCACCGCTCCGGGTAGGTCAGGGCGTACTGGATCGGCAGCCCCATATCTGGCACGCCGAGCTGGGCAATCACCGTGCCGTCGAGCAGCTCCACCATGGAGTGGACAACACTCTCCGGATGGATGAGCACTTCAATGTCATCGGGCGTGACGCCGAAGAGGTGCATCGCCTCGATGAATTCCAGACCCTTGTTCATCATCGTGGCGGAGTCCACGCTGATCTTCGCGCCCATGCTCCAGTTGGGATGGCGCACGGCCTGCTCGGGGGTCACGTCCTTCGTCTGCTCACGCGTCCAGCCGCGGAAGGGGCCGCCGGAGCCGGTGAGCAGGATCTTGCGCAGCTCGCCCTTCCGCCCCGTGAGGCACTGGAAGATGGCGCTGTGCTCCGAATCGACCGGGACAATCTCGGCGCCGCACTCGGCGGCCTTTTTCATGACAATTTCGCCCGCGCAGACGAGCGTCTCCTTGTTTGCAAGGGCGATACGGCGGCGCTTTTCAATGGCCTCAAGCGTGGGTCTCAGCCCCACGGCGCCGGACACCGCCGTGACCACGGCGTCATTGTCGGAAATGACGGCGGCCTCAACGAGGGCGTGTTCCCCGCCCCAGACCTTGATATCCGTGTCGGCGAGGGTGCAGCGCAGCTCCTTTGCCGCGGCCTCGTCCGTGACGCCGACCATGGCAGGGTGCAGCTTTCGCGCCTGCTCCTCCGCGAGCTTCACATTGCGGTTGGTCGTGATGGCCCGCACCTGCAGGCCCAGATGCTCCGCCACGGCAACGGTCTGGCGGCCGATGCTGCCTGTGGAGCCAAGAATCGAAATAGAACGAATCATATCAATCTATGCCTCTTTACTTTGTATCATCACCGCGCACTCTGCAGGGGCGACCTGTGGTCGCCCGTCTGTAAAATGACTGCCGGTGTCCGCGGGCGATCAAAGATCGCCCCTACCATCAGATTCCAAACGCGGGAATCGCGAGAATCAGCAGCTCCAGCACGGGCGCGGTGAAAATCGTGCTGTCAAAGCGGTCGAGCATGCCGCCGTGACCGGGCAGGAGGTTGGAGTAATCCTTCACGCCGTACTCGCGCTTGATGGCGGAAAAGGCGAGATCGCCCAGCTGGCCGACGACGCCGCCCACGAGTCCGTAGATCGCAAGATAGCCGAAGTTGACCCAGCAGCCGGTGAGCTTGAGCACGAGACCGAAGAGCATGAGCGCGACGACGGCGGCGATCAGACCGCCCACGGCGCCCTCGACGGTCTTTTTCGGGCTGAGCGCAGGGGCAAGCTTATGCCTGCCCATGGCGCGGCCGACGAAGAACGCGCCGGAGTCGCACAGCCAGACGACGACGAACGTGATGAGGATAAACGCTGCCTTCGGCGCGTGGAAGCCCAGACGCACGAGCGCCGAGAGCATGAGCGAAAGAATCACGCCGCCGAACAGACCCACAGCCACATCGGTGAACGGGATCTTCTCTCCCCCGCGCTGCACGGAGATCATCAGCTCCAGAAACAGCACGAAGAACAGGCAGTAGCTCGCGCACCGCAGCGTGACCATCTCATAGCCGAAGGCCGTGCCGAGCGGGATGGCCGCGGCGGCGAGACCGGCATAGATGCCGAAGCGGGCGCGAAACCGCGCGCCGAGCACGGTGTGCGTCAGCTCCCAGGCACTGAAGGAGGCCATGACAGCGACCACGACCGCCCAGCCCCACAGCGGAGCGAAGAAAATGACGGCCAGCAGAGCGGGAATGCCGATTCCGGCCACGATAAGTCTGTTTTTCATGATTGGACCAATCCTTTAATCGGAAATTGAATGCGGACGGACAATGTCCACCCTACAGGTGCGAATTATTTTACAGCGCCGAATCTGCGGTCGCGGCGCTGGAACTCCACGATCGCGGCGTCCATGTCCCGCTCGGTGAAGTCGGGCCAGAACACGTCGGTGAAATAGAGCTCGCTATAGGCGCCCTGCCAGGGCAGGTAGTTCGACAGGCGCTGCTCGCCGCTCGTGCGGATGATAAGATCCGGGTCGGGCACGCCGGCGGTAAAGAGCAGGCCGGAGAAAACCTCCTCCGTGAGCTCCGGGGCAGTGCCGGCCTTGTAGGCCTCGGCATAGCGGCGCACGGCGTGGAGAATCTCGTCGCGCCCGCCGTAGTTGATGCAGAGGTTCAGCTGGCAGCCGTCGTGATGGCTGCTCTCCTCGCGCGCCTCGCGGATCAGATTCTGCAGCTCCGGGCTCAGCCCCGCGAGGTCGCCGAAGAAGTCCATGCGGATGCCGTCCTTCTTCATCACGTCGATGGCCTCCATGATGTAGCGCTCGAAGATGTCCATGAGGGTGTTCACCTCATCCTTGGGGCGCTTCCAGTTCTCGGTGGAGAAGGCATAGAGCGTGAGATAGTCAATGCCGATGTCCTTGCAGTAATTCGCAATTTTGCGCACGGTTTCCGCGCCGACGGCGTGGCCCGCGGTGCGCGGCAGACCGCGCTTTTTCGCCCAGCGGCCGTTGCCGTCGAGAATGATGGCGATGTGCCGGGGCAGCCGCGTCGGGTCGAAGGCTGGCTCGCCCGACACTGGTTTTTTCTTCTGAAAAATAGCCATAAAGGACTCCTGTAAATGACACCGAAAAGGGGGATGCGTTCATCCCCCTTTTTTCGGTGGTGTTATTTTCCGAGCGCGATCGCGGCCAGCGCGGCGGCCGGGACGGTGCCCTGCTGCAGAATGATCTTGCGGGAAGTGGTCGCGCAGCCGTAGCCGGCGGCGGTCAGCATGCACAGCAGGAAGAACAGGCAGACGCCCGTGTCCCGCCGGAGCAGACCCCAGAGCATGCCCGCTCCGAGAAAGCCGTTATAGAGGCCCTGATTGCCCGCCATCACGACCGTGTCGCGGAAGAAGCCCTCGCGCGGCTCGGGGAAAAAGCTTGCGCCCTTCTCCTCCCAGTGCCGCATCTCGATGAGCGCAATGAACAGGCTCTCCGCGGCAGCCAGACCGGTCAGCGCTTTTCCGACAATTTTCACAGCTCCATGAGCTCCTTTTCCTTGTTCTCGCCGATCTTCTCGACTTCCTTGATGAAGTCATCGGTCAGCTTCTGCAGATCCTTCTCCGCGATCTTCAGATCGTCCTCAGTGATCTCGGACTTTTTCTTCTCGGCCTTGAACTTATCCACGGCGTCGCGGCGGATGTTGCGCACGGCAACCTTGGCCTCCTCGGTGTATTTCTTCACCTGCTTGGCCAGCTCCTTGCGGCGCTCCTCGGTCAGCTGCGGGAAAATGAGGCGGATGGCGCGGCCGTCGTTCTGCGGGTTAATGCCGAGGTCGCTGGCGAGAATGGCCTTCTCAATGCTCTTGAGAGCGGAGCCGTCCCACGGCTGAATCAGCAGACTGCGGGCGTCCGGCGTGCTGATGGAGGCAATCTGGTTGATGGCGGTCAGGGTGCCGTAATATTCCACGGTGATGCGGTCGAGCACGGCAGGGTTGGCCTTGCCGGCGCGGACTGCGGCGAGCTGCTCGGAGAGAAACTCGCAGGTTTTCTTCATTTTGCGCTCAAAATCGGTATACTCGAGAGACATGTCTATTCCTCCTCAAATGATTCATTTTTCATTCGCTCTCAGCAGAGTTCGCGGCCGCAGCCGCGAAAGAATTCTGATTCGATTTTTCCGGCGACATGTGCGGCGGAAAAATCTCTCCTCACGGAGGGAACGTGCGAGCGTCAGCGAGTGCGCTGAGCGAAGTGTAGCCTCTTTCGAAAAAGTGCCTGCACTTTTTCGAGGTCACTCGACCAATGTGCCGACGGCCTGACCGGTGACGGCGCGGAGAATGTTCTCCGGCTCGGACAGGGCGAAGACGAACACGGGCAGATGATTGTCCATGGCGAGGCTGGTGGCGGTGGAGTCCATGACGGCGAGATGCCGGGCGAGGACCTCGTCATAGGTGATGTTGTCAAACTTCACGGCGCTGGCGTCCACGCGGGGATCCGCGCTGTAAACGCCGTCGATATTCTTGGCAAGCAGGATGGCGTCGGCGTCGATTTCACAGGCGCGGAGCACGGCGGCCGTGTCCGTGGAGAAATAGGGGCAGCCGGTGCCGCCGGCGAAGAGGACAACCTTGCCCTCCTCCAGATGCTTCACGGCGCGCTGACGGGTATAGGTCTCGGCAAAGGCGCGCATCTCGGTCGCGGTCTGGACGCGGACGGGAATGTTCTTCTGCTCCATCACGTCAGACACGGCAAGGCAGTTCATGACCGTGGCGAGCATGCCCATATGGTCGGCGCGGGAGCGCTCCATGTAGCCGCCGCCGTCCTTGGCGCCGCGCCAGAAGTTGCCGCCGCCGATGACCACGCCGACCTGCACGCCGAGGTCGCGGCAGTGCTGGATCGCGTCGCACACGCTTGCGATCATATTGAAATCAAGACCGGTCTTCTTCTCGCCGGCCAGCGCCTCGCCGCTGATCTTCAGCAAGATGCGGTGATATTTTGGTGTCAGATTCTCCATTGGGATCTCCCTCATTTCTTTTCAGTGTGCTTTTATATCCACCCTATTATACTTTAAAAGCGCGCACTTGAAAAGGGGGTAATTGTGAACAAAGTCGAGATCCTTCCCGTATGGCGCGATGCCCACTGTCAAGCCGACATTGGCAGGTATCAGACAAACGGGACGTCGAGGGCCGTCCCCTACGGCAAACCGCAAGGCGGTCTGCGCCTTGCGGTTTGAGAGGAGAACCGGGGAAACGGATGCGGAGCCGGCAGCCGCGGGCCATGCCCACGGCTGGCTGCGGAGTGGAGTGCGCCCGGTTCGACGACGCAAAAGCCTCCCGCCGAATGGCG
>JAZQDI010000103.1:0-4823 GCA_045546715.1 Oscillospiraceae bacterium
CACGTTAAAGGTCAGGTAGGATACCAGACCCATGATTGCTATAAAAGCCGGAATGGCTGTATATTTACCTGTGAGAAAACGATCGATCTTCTCACTACGGATCCGCTCCCTGCTTTCCCGGGGGCGGATTACTGTTTCTTCACATACTTTGTGAATAAAGGAAAAGCGCATATCTGCCATGGCGGCACTTCGGTCCAGACCCCGCTCGGTCTCCATCTGCAGGATGATATGCCGCAGCATCTCCTGCTCATTTTCGTCCAGATGCAGCTGCTTTAAGATCCGCTCGTCGCCCTCGATGAGCTTTGTCGCCGCGAACCGCACTGGGAGATCATACCGCTTCGCGTGATCCTCAATCAGATGGACCACCGCGTGGATGCACCGGTGCACCGCGCCGTCGTGGTCGTGCTCGTCGCAGAAGTCCTGCCGCAGCGGCCGCTCCTGATAGTGCGCCACATGGATTGCGTGGCGAATCAGCTCGTCCACGCCCTGATTCTTTGCCGCCGAAATCGGCACCACCGGCACGCCCAGCAGAAGCTCCATCTCGTTGATGTCCACCGAGCCGCCGTTTCCGGTCACCTCGTCCATCATGTTGAGCGCAACCACCATGGGGATGTTCATCTCCAGCAGCTGCATCGTGAGATAGAGATTTCGCTCAATGTTCGTCGCGTCCACAATGTTGATGATGGCGTGCGGCTTTTCATGGAGTACAAAATCGCGGGAGACGACTTCCTCGCTGCTGTAGGGAGACATGGAGTAGATACCCGGCAGATCGGTCACGGAGGTGTTCGCGTGGCCGCGAATCACGCCGGTTTTCCGGTCAATGGTCACGCCCGGGAAATTGCCCACATGCTGGTTTGCGCCCGTGAGCTGGTTAAACAGCGTCGTCTTGCCGCAGTTTTGGTTTCCGACGAGCGCAAAGGTCAATACCGTGTCGTCCGGCAGGGGATCGCCGCTGCCCTTGGGGTGAAACTTTCCGTCCTCACCAAGACCGGGGTGGCTCTCCGCGCGCTTTTTGGTGCTCCAGATATGATCGGGGGAGTAGGGCTTTCCCGCCTCTACCTCGATTTTTTCCGCGTCTGCCAGCCGCAGCGTGAGCGCGTAGCTGTGGATGCGCAGCTCCATGGGGTCTCCCATGGGCGCGAGCTTTTCCACGGTTACTTCTGTTCCGGGCAGCACACCCATGTCCAGAAAGTGCTGCCGAAGCGCGCCCTCGCCGCCGACGGTCGTAATCACCGCCGTCTGACCGACGCCCAGTTCTCTCAGGGTCATACTATCAGCCTCGTTTGTGTAGAGTTACCTGTCCCTTACTTATATACGATTCTGCGGGAAAAGTCAATCTATTTGGAGCATTTTTCGATCCGCTTGCCTTTTCTGCCGCATTGCGATAGAATGAACCCAACATTGTTTCGGAGGTGCCCTCATGGCAAAGTTCTTCATGGCTGCTACCAATCTCGCGGGCGGCAGAGCCGTTATTCGCGGGCGAGACGCGGATCATATCAAGGTTCTGCGCATGCGCCCGGGAGAGGAAATCATCATCAGTGACGGCGAGGGCACAGACTATATCGGCCGGATTGTCCGTGTGGGGGATCAGGAGAGCGAGGTTGAGATTCTCGAGACGCGCCCCTGCGCCGCCGAGCCTTCGGTGCGCACGATTGTCCTTGCGGGACTGCCGAAGGGCGAGCGGGCGGATTTCCTTGTGCAGAAGTGCACGGAGCTCGGCGCGGCGGACGTCTATTTCTTTTCCTGCACGCGCTGTGTTGCCAAGGCAAATAATATGGACAAGAAGCTTGAGCGCTGGCGGCGAATTGCGCTTGAGGCCGCCATGCAGTCCGGCCGCGGCGCCATCCCGAAGGTCTATTATCTCGAGGATTTCGGCGCGGCGCTGGACAAGGCCGTGCACTGCGATCTTGGCCTGTTCCTCTATGAGACGGGCGACCGCGTCACGATGAAGGAGGCCATTGCGGCAAAGCCGGAGGCGAAAACCGCAGCGCTCATCACCGGGCCGGAGGGCGGCTTTGAGCCGTTTGAGGCGGAGCTTGCGCGGCAGGTGGGGCTCGATGTCTGCGCCATGGGCCCGCGCATCCTCCGCTGCGAAACGGCGCCGATGGCCGCCCTCACCGCACTCATGTACGCGACCGGCAATCTGTAACAGAAAAAAGTCCCGTGTCACTGACACGGGACTTTTATTGCCGATTTTACAGACCAAGCTTGAAGCCGCCGGTGAGCTTGTTCACTGTGGCGTCGCTCTCCGCCTCGTAGAGACGCAGCGCTTCGTTCACTGCCGCCTTCACGAGATCCTCGAGCATTTCCACATCGTCGGGGTCCACTGCCTCAGGATCGATCGTGAGCTTCACGAGCTCGCGCTGACCGTTCACCGTTGCGCTGACCACGCCGCCGCCGGCCTTGGCCGTAAATTCCTTTTCCTCCAGCTCTTTCTGCATGCGGGCGAATTCCTCCTGCATCTTCTGAGCCTGCTTCATCATCTGGGCCTGGCTCATGCCGCCGAAGCCGCCGCGAAAACCGCCTTTTGCCATGATGGGTTCCTCCTTATGGTATCTTGTATTCTTATTTATTTAATTTCCACGTTTCCAAACCGGGTCAGCTCTTCAAGACTCCGGTGCTGTGAGGGCGCTCCGCTTTCCATGGGGACGATCTTGACCTGCACGCTGCCGCCGGCGCACTGCTCGGCTGCCTGACGGAGCTTCTGCGCCACGTCCGGCGTGTTCAGCATCAGATAGGCGAGTTTTCGCTCCATCTCCACGGTGAGGGTGCCGTCCTTCAGTTCGCCCTTTACCATGCCGGGATTGCGCAGCATGGAGTACTGTCCCACGTTCATCAGCCGCTGCGCTGCGGCGCAAATGTCCTCCCAGCCAGCTGTACCGGCTGCCGGGGCCGCCGGAGGCGCGCTCTGCGCTTCCTCCTTCGGCATGGGCGGCGGCGCAAACACCGGTTCCTCCGGAAGCGGCGGCGGTGTAAACCTCGGCTCCTCTTTCGGCAGCGGAGGCGGTGTGAACACCGGCTCCTCCGGAAGCGGCGGCGGTGTAACCCTCGGTTCCTCCTTCGGCAGGGGCGGCGGGGTGAACCGCGGCTCCTCAGCGGGGAAAGGCGGCGCCTCGTCCCAGGGCGGGGGAGGCGGAGGCACGTCGTCCCAAGGGGGCGGCGCTTCGTCTCCTGCGGGCGCCGGGGGTGCCGGAGGCTCCGGCTTGGGCTTGGGCTTTTCCGGCGCAGCCTTCGGTGCGGGGTCGGGCGCTGCCGCTTTCGGCGCGGCTACCGTCCCGGCCTCCAGCGCCGTGATTCTCGCCGCGAGCGACGAGACGTCGGTCTGCAGCTCGGGCTTGCACAGCCGGATCAGACAGAGCTCTGCCGCCAGCCGCGGGTCCACGCTCTGGCTCATCGCGGCCCGGGTCTCCTGAATCAGATTCAGATTTGCCAGCAGGCGCGCCGCGCCGAGGCTCTGCACAAAGCCGTCGAGCGTCGCCTCGTCAAATCCGCCGGAGAGCAGTGCGCTGCTGCCCTCGGGCGCCACGCCGCGCATGAGCGCATCGCGCTGGAGCCCGGCCAGCTCGTCGAGCAGGGTGGCGGGGTCTTTTCCCTCCTGCCAGAGCGCGCGGAATTTCGTCAGCGCGCCGGCGGTGTCCTGAGCGGCAATCTGCTCGAGAAGCTCCGCTGTCTGCAGGTGACCCGCCAGTCCCATTGCGGAGAGCACGGTCTCGGTCGTCACGCGCTTTGCGCCCGCGCACTGGTCGAGCAGTGTGAGCGCGTCGCGCATGCCGCCGTCGGCGAGCCGCGCAAGCAGACTGGCTGCCTCCGGCTGCAGATCGATCTGCTCCTGCGCTGCGACATACTGCAGCCGCCGCACGATGTGCTCCGGCGCGATGCGCTTGAAGCTGTGACGCTGGCAGCGCGAGAGAATGGTGGCCGGAACCTTGTGCAGCTCCGTCGTCGCCAGAATGAACATGAGGTGCTCCGGCGGCTCCTCGAGAATCTTCAGCAGCGCGTTGAACGCGGAGTTTGAGAGCATGTGCACCTCGTCCACGATGTAGACGCGCTTTTTCACATTGGCGGGGGAATAGACCGCCTCGTCCCGCAGCAGCCGCACGTCCTCCACCTTGTTGTTGGAGGCGGCGTCCATCTCCACCACGTCCAGGATGCTGCCGTCGTCGATGCCGCGGCAGGAGGGGCAGCAGTTGCAGGGGTTCCCGTCCACGGGATGCTCGCAGTTGACCGCCTTGGCCAGGATCTTAGCGCAGGTGGTCTTGCCGGTGCCGCGGGTGCCGATGAACAGATACGCATGGCTCAGCCGGTCGGTGCGCACCTGATTTTTCAGGGTTTCGGTGATATGCTGCTGGCCGACCACATCGTCAAAAGTCTGCGGCCGCCACTTGCGGTATAGAGCCTGGTACAATCGATCACCTTATCTTCCGTAGGGCGGGGACCTGTGCCCCGCCGCCTTGGGGTTGGCCTGTATCTGAATCAACAGCGGGGCACAGGTCCCCGCCCTACAAGCGGAAATACGAAATACTATAATCGTAGCCCTTGACAAGACTGCACACCCGCCTTTGTATAGACGACCCATCCGCTACTGCAGCAGCCGGCTCGGGCCCGGTGGACCTGCGGCACACGGAGTGACCCGCTTAATGCTGCTCGGTTCCCCGCCTGACATGGTTCACGGGGCTCCGTTGCGCAGGGCCGAGCCTTCATCGCTGCTTACTGCAGTCTGACAATCAATCGCCTATCCGGGGGCGGGAATTCATCCCTGCTGTAGCGGATTGCAGGTTACAGGGCACCGCTGGCTCCCCAACTAGTGCAGCCTTGTCAAGGGC
>JAZQDI010000104.1:0-10130 GCA_045546715.1 Oscillospiraceae bacterium
TGCCGGGATGATATGATTGGTTTAAATTGGAAAAGGAGGCGGTTTTCATGACCTACGCGGAGGTGCGCGAAAACGCGCGGAAGACAATCCTCAACTGCAAGGCCTGTCCGGAGTGCAACGGGCTTGCCTGCGGCAACACGATGCCGGGTCCCGGCTCGAAGGCGCCGGGTAACGGCGCGAACGTCAACTGGCAGGCATGGCAGGACATTCGCCTGAACATGGATGTGTTTGCGCCGGACAGCGACGTGGACACGAGCTGCGAGCTCTTTGGCAGAGCGCTCTCCCTGCCGCTGCTCACCGGACCCATCGGCGCGCTGACGCAGTACAGCAAGGAGGATGTGACCGTGGCATACAACGACGGGATTCTCTCCGCCTGCGCGAAGACCGGGATCGTTGGCTGCTTCGGCGACGGCGTGGTGCCGCAGACGCTTCCGGGCGGGTTGGATTCCATCCGCCGTCACGGCGCGGCGGGCATCCCCGTGATCAATCCGCTCTCCATGGAGAAAATTGCGCAGGAAATGCGTCTTGCAAACGAATCGGACGCCATGGCGATCTGTCTCGTCGTGGACAGCGCAGGGCTGAGCTTCTGGCAGAGCAAGGGCAGCGGCTTCTCCTCCAAGACGACAGATCAGATGCGTTCGCTGCGGGATCTGACGGAAAAGCCCCTCATCATCAAGGGCATCATGACGGCGAAAAACGCCCGCGCAGCGGTTGATGCAGGCGCGGACGGCATCATCGTCTCCAACCACGGCGGGCGCGTTCTGCCCTATGCCCCGGCGACGGCGGAGGTCCTGCCGGAGACCGCGGACGCCGTGGGCGGACGCGCGAAGATCATCGTGGACGGCGGCATCCGCTCCGGCGCGGACATGCTCAAGGCGCTCGCCATGGGCGCGGACGCGGTGATGATCTGCCGCCCGTTCGCCGTGGCGTGGTTCGGCGGCGGCGCCGAGGGCGCGGCGCTGATCATCGACAAATACCGGCAGGAGCTGCGCGAGGCAATGTATATGTGCGGGGCGAGAAAGCTCTCGGACATTGGCCCGGAAATGATCCGGAAATAAGCGGACCGCGGCGGGAAAACTCCCGCCGCGGATGCTTTATCTTTCACTGATATGTGACGTCTCCGATCCGAAAATCCAATCGTCCAGATCCGTATCCATCCGGCTCACCTCCGTTGTTTTTCGCATACGATTCAGTATATGCTGGTCTTACGGAAAAGATGCACGAAAGACGGCGGCAAGATTCACACATTATTTCCAAGTCGCTTGTTGACAGCAAATTGCTTCTCCATTATAATATAGTGGTCGTTTCAGCGGGATCGGGTTCGCCGATCCCAATCTATAGAAAAACAGGTGAATCACAACATGAGTGCATCCCAAGACAAGAGAAAGCGCACTCAGCAGCGCGCGGAGGGAACGGAGCGCCGTCAGGTCGCGTCCCAGAAGCAAATGGCTGAGAAGAAAAAAGAGCGGATCAAATGGACCGTCGGTACCATTCTCGTGGTGCTGCTGATCGCGGGCATCCTCATCGGCAACTCCCCCCTCTTCTACCGTCAGACGGCGGCGAAGGTCGGTGACGAGAGCTTTTCCGCCGCGCAGATGAACTATTACTACAACACCGCTTACCAGAACTGGTACAGCCAGTACGGCTCTTACGCGCAGTATCTGGGCGTGGATACCTCCAAGCCCATCAAGACGCAGGAATACACCGGCAGCGATGAGTTTGAGACCTGGGGCGATTACTTCCTCGACAGCGCGAAGGAATCTCTCAAGCAGATCGTCGCCTTCAGCTCTGCCGCGAAGGACGAGGGCATGACGCTCACGGAAGACGAGCTGGCCCAGATCGACGAGCAGATTCAGTCCATCGCTGACAACGCCAAGACCGCCGGCTTCGGCTCCGCCTCCAAGTACATGCAGGCCATCTTCGGCCAGGGCGTGAACGAGCAGATCGTGCGCCAGGAGATGGAGCGCAGCATGCTCGCCAGCAAGTACGCGCAGGAGCAGCAGGCAAGCTTCACCTACACCAAGGACGAGCTGAAGAAGGAATATGCCGAGCACGCGGACGAATATGACCTCTTCTCTCTGATGTATTATTTCGTGGCTGCCGACACCGAGGAAACCGAGGGTGAGGACGGCGAGACCACCGAGCAGGCCACCGATGAGACCATGGCCGAGGCAAAGAAGACTGCCGACGCCATGCTCAAGGCCGTGAATGACGCCGAGGCCGCAGAAAAGGCCGACGCCTTCACCAAGATCGTCACCGAGCTGGGCGAGCCGACCGTTGTGACCGACGACGAGGGCAATGAGACGGACGAGACCGAGCCCGCCGAGGTCACCACCGTGGAGAAGACCGAAGGCTCCTCTCTGAGCTATCAGAGCTTTGGCGAGTGGGCCACCGACAGCGCCCGCAAGGCCAATGACGCCACCGTGATCGAGCAGGAAGGCAGCGGCTACTACGTCGTGCTCTTCCAGAGCCGCGAGACCAGCGACGCTGACACCGTGAACGTGCGCCACATCCTCATCGCCCCTGTGGACGAGGACGAGGACGGCACCATCTCCGACGAGGAGAAGGCCGCCGCGCAGGAGCGCATCGAGGCCGTGAAGAAGGAATGGGAAGACGGCGACAAGACCGAAGAGAGCTTCGCCGCCCTCGCCGAGGAATACAGCGAGGACCCCGGCTCCAACACCAACGGCGGACTCTATGAGAACGTCTATGACGGTCAGATGGTCGCCGAGTTCAACGACTTCTGCTTCGCGGAAGGCCGCAAGACCGGAGACGTGGACATCGTTTACAACGAGACCACCGGCTTCCACCTGATCTACTTCGTCGGCACCGGCGTGCCCTACACCGAGTATGTCGCAGACAATCTCCTGCGCAGCGAGGATTTCTCCGCCTGGCAGGAGGAGTTTATGGCCGACTGGGAGCTCACCGAGACGCGCGCCATGAAGTACGTGGGGTAAAGCCATGGAAACAAAACAGGAACGCTATCGCCGCGGTGAGGTCAGCGCTCTGGAGCTGGCCGATCTGCTGGACAAGGAAGCCAAAAACGGCTGGACCGTGGTCAGTGCCGAAAACGAGGACGATGACTTCGTGGTCACGTTTGAAAAAGGCTGAATACAGCAAAACCACCTGCACATTGAACGTGCAGGTGGTTTTTTCATAACCGGTTTATGCCTCCGCCGGGACAGGGTCTGCGGCGGGCGCTTCCTTCTCTTCCTTCTCTTCGCGGGCAAGCTTGTCCTTCAGGTTTTGAAGCGACTGCCGGAACGCCTGTTTCGGCAGCTCCGCCATGAGCTTGCGCGTCGTTTCGCTGGAGCCCTTGAGACGACGCACCATCTTCTCCAGACCGGCGAGACCGCCTTCATCCAGCTGGTCGAGGTGCTCTGCCCCGCCGGCGGCGAGCGCGTCAAAGAGATCATCCACCAGCACAACGCGCGCATCCATGTCCATGCCGTCAATCCAGCCGTCCACCGTGGCGTTGACAAAGAGACTGGTGGGATCGTTCTCTTCCGCGAGCGCGAGCTTGCCGTGGTCGATGCCCCAGGAGATCACGCCGTGCTGCTGGAAGCCGGATGCCGAGGACTCCACAATGCGGGTGTCGTCAATCTCGGCGGCAAAGAGCTTGCCGACGATGGAGAACGTGGGCTGGATGTGCGTCGCCTTTTCGTTCACGCGCGCCATACCGCTCGTGTCCAGCACCTCGGGACAGAGTCCGGGGCCGTCGAGCACGTAGATGTGCTCCACAGCGTCCCACTTGGCGTCTCGCAGGTTCGCTGCGGCGAAAATCGCCTCGTTGCCGCCCTTGGAGTGTCCGATCAGATAGCAGCGGCGATCCGGGTTTACATGAGCATTGGCATAGGCCAGCGCCTGCGACTGCGCGCGGGTGCGGGTGAAGGAGATCATGAAGTCCTCTTTCCAGCCGGCGAGCGAGGTGTCCGTGCCGCGATAGACGAGAAAGGTATTGTCCGTGTCGTCATGGAAGGACACGGCGGCAAACTGCACCGGCGGGTCGTTTAAGAGCACATCCACATAGTCCGTCATGCGCAGGTCGCCGAAGCGGCGGGACTTCGCCGCGGCCTCGAGCAGCTGGGTGTAGCTGTCGTCCTTCACCGTGAGCGTAATTTTGGCGGCGTCATTTTCGATCATTTCCAGACAGTCGCGCACCGTCGCCTCCTCCCGATTTTCAAAGACGGGTGTGAGGTCAAAATAGGACAGCGCGCCGAGCACCAGCGCGTCCGCCTCCCGAACGCCGGTGGCGGAGAACGGGAAATCCTCCATCCAGCGCACATAGTCGAGCAAGGTATCCATTGCAGTCCCTCCTTATTTTGAGACAAAGCCGCTGCGTTTGCAGCGGCTTTGTTTAATAGGCTTCGATTTCTTTGATGTTGTATTCGTTGCCGGTGAGCAGATAGGTATGCTCGCTCTTGCAGTACGGGCAGATTTTGGCATACTTCATCGTGGGATAGGTCTGCTGGCAGTCCTCGCAGTAGGTGACGGCTTCCAGCTTTTCGATCTTGAGCTCCGCATTCTGTAAGACGGGCGGGCGCTTTTTCACAGCCCACTTCCAGCAGTCGACGATATACTCCGGGATAATGCCGCTGACCTCGCCGACCTCGAGCGTTACGCTCGCGACCTCTTTGAGATCATTTTCCTGCGCCAGCTCCTCAATGCGATCGAGAACATAGAAAACAGTTCCAAGCTCGTGCATGGTATGAAAACTCCTTTGCGGTATTTTTTCCATCTTATCATAGATAGAAAAGATTTTCAACCGGGTGTCACAGAAAACCTTTCCCCGCTGGGGGAAGGCGGCATCAAAGCTCCTCGCCGAATGTTTTCTGCAGCAGCTGCATGAGCGCGCGGGCGCCGTCGCGCGTGAGCATGACGGAGCAGACCTCGTCCACGGTCTTTTCCGGCATGTCGATCAGCCCTTTCTGCTGGGCCGTGTAATTGTGCTTCATATACATATGGTAGAAGCTCAGCGAGCACTCGCTTTTATTCTCGTTGCTGGAGATATTGAATACATTGGCAAACTGCGGTTTCATGGCAATTCCTCCTCATGAAATGATTCTGCTTCCATTTAACCGCGATGAGCGCACTTTGTCAACCGGATGTCTTGAATATCCGTCAGTCTTACGGTATAATGTTCACAAATTCGACAGAAACGAGGTGGGTCCATGAAGGATCTGAAACACCTGATCACGCTGGAAAAGCTGCTGGAGAGCGCGAACAACGCACTCGTGCAGCAGGCAGTGGAGCGCGGGCAACGCGCCATCGGCTACACCTGCTACCACATGCCGGAGGTGCTGCTGAACACGGGCGACTGCTTCTCCGTTCGTCTGCGCGCGCCGAACACCGGCTCGATGGACATCTCCGGATACTACATGAACAACTTCATCTGCGACTACTGCAAAAGCATTCTCGAGCGCGGCATCGAGGGCGGCTACAACTTCCTCTCCGCCATCATGGGCACAGAGACCTGCTCGGAAATGAACCGCGCGCTGGAGCACTTCGACGTGATGCGCATCGTGGATCGGGACGAGTTTTTCGTAAACTTCCTCGACATGCCGTTTAAGACCACGGAGGCCGCCGTGCAGCACTATATCCGGCAGCTGCGCGTGAAGGTGCTCGAGCCGCTGCACGAGCATTTCGGCACGGACATTTCAGACGAAGCACTGCGCAAGGCCGTCGAAGAGCACAACGAGGTCTGCCGCCTCATCACGGAGATCGGGCAGTACCGCAAGGAGGACAATCCCCGGATCACGGGCTATGAGTTCTCGGTTTTGAATGTGGCGAGCTATGCCTGCCCGAAGGCGCTCATTCTCCCCTATCTGCGGGACACCGCGGAGGAGCTCAAAACGAGAAAGCCCGACGCCAAGCCCGCCTGGCGCGTGAAGATCGTGATTGCGGGCAGCGAGATTGACGATCCCGATTTCATCAAGCTCGTGGAGGACGCGGGCGCACTCGTGGTCGCCGACCGGTTCTGCTTCGGCTCCACGCCGGGCAGAGAGGAAATCATCCTCTCGGATGACGAGCCGGCGCTCGACACCATTGCGCGCCACTATCTCACGACGAGCCAGTGCCCGCGCTATATGGAAAAGGAAAAGGTGGACGGACGGCATCAGCTCGTGAAAAAGCTCGTGGAGGATTATCACGCGCAGGGCGTACTCTATGAACAGCTCAAATTCTGCGAGTTCTGGGGCTATGAACGGGCGCTCGCGAGCTACGTCATGACGCACGACTTCGGCATTCCCTCCGTCGCCATTGACCGCCAGAACGCGGGCGGCGGCGCAGGCCAACTGCGCACGCGCGTGCAGGCCTTCGTGGAGAGTCTGGAAATCAAGGAAATCAACCGTCAGAAAGGAGGGCGCTGACCATGAAGACCCCGAAAGAGCTGCTGAATGTGCTCCGGCACCCGAATGACTACACCTGGCGCTTCAATCCCAAAACCGGCAACTTCCGCTGGCGCGAATTTCGCGGCCCGCGGGACGATCTCTATACCTTCTGGATGTGGCTGATCGTATGGAAGGACATGGTGCGCTTCGTGCTGCGCGATCCGATCGGCGTGGCAAAGGCGCTGTTTCGCTACCCGTGGTTTGCGTCCTATCTGAACTACCCCGCCTTCGTCGACCGCGGAACGCTCGGCATGCGCGGGACACAGCTGCGCATGGCGCGGCTGCAGTATGACCGCATCGTGAAGAAGGCGACCGACATGCTGCACGACACCTTCGCGGCGGACAAGAATCTCCACCCGCACACGAAGAAGGACAAGAAGATCGTGCTCTTTGACGAGCTGGTGCCCTGCGAGATGATGGCGGGCTTCCCGAATCTGATCGGTCTGCCGGCGCAGACGCTGCCGATCTTCCTCACCTCGATCATTGATCAGAACGTCGTGCCGCCGTATCTGGACGCGGCAGAAAACTTCGGCATTCCGGCGGACGTCTGTCCCCTGCCCTCGGCGGAGACGGGCTGCGCCCTGCGGGACGATTTCCCGCGCATCGGCGCCTGTCTCATCAGCTGCAACATGCCCTGCGACGGCTCGGTCATGACCTCCGCCTTCCAGGACCGCTATTTCAAGCTCCCCTCGCATGTCTACGGCGTGCCCACGCGGTACACTGAGGACGAGGTGCAGGATTACGCCATCGACGAGCTGAAGGACATGATTCACTTCATCGAGGAGACCACGGGCGAGACCTTCGACTGGGACGCCTTCCTCACGGCGATGGAGGTCTATAACGACGAGACCCGCTACGAGCTCGCCAAGTGGGAGGTCAACCGCACGCCCTATCCGCAGATGACGGGCGAGACCTTCTGGATCTACCGCATGTTCTTCTACCACCTCTCCGGCGGCATGGACAAGCGCGTTCTGGACACCGACCGCAAGGTCAACCGCCTGATGATGCGCGCCTACGAGAAAAAACAGCCGTGCATCAAGGAGATGCGCCACCGCTGCGTCGAGTGGTCGTGCCCGGCGAACTTCTACCCCGATTTCTCGATCTGGGCGCAGGAATGCTGGGGCATCTACGTCGTCGCCGCGATGGAGACGCTCATCTCCGACGTGATTATCGACACGTCCAGCCACGAGAACGCGATCCGCGATCTCGCCCTGACTTATCAGCGCTGCACGATGCGCAAGCACACCAAGGGCGGTCACCGCAACGTGCTCGAGGAGCTCTGGAGCATCTGCGAGCAGTATCAGTGCGACTTCGTGCTCATGTACGATCAGATCTCCTGCAAGGGCATGGACGGTCTGCGCGGCCTCTTTGAGGAGCAGGCGGCAGAGCGGAACATCCGGCTGCTGTGGGTGGCGCAGGATCTTCTGGATCCGCGCACGATCTCCAAGCGTGAGATGCGCAATCAGGTGAATCTCTACATGACTACTGTCATGGGCGAGGAGCCGGTGCGGCCGGATCTGGTGGACTTCGACGACTCAAAGAGCTGGTAAAATACAATGAGATACAACGAACCCCTCCAGGTATCATCCCGGAGGGGTTCTCTCTAACTAGACAGATTAGACAGACTAGACAGTAATCTATATAAATATAAAAAAAGAAAAGAAATATATAGGAAACTGCGTCTAATCTGTCTAGTCTGTCTAACGCAGACCTTCACACGGATTCCAGCAGCTCGCTGCACAGGGCAGGATTGTTCGTGCCGTCATACTCCACGGCGCATTTCCCGGCGCGGAGGGCAGCGGAAACCGTCTCACCCAGCGTTTTCCCGTGCAGATACGCCCAGATGAGCGCAGCCATGACTGCGTCTCCCCCACCGGTCGTGTTCACCATGCGCGTCGGATAACACGGCTGACTGAGCCGCTCCTCCCCTGCGCCGGCAAGAATGCCGTCCGCGCCAATGGAGAGAAACACGCGCTTTACGCCCGCGGCGAGCAAGGCGTCGAGCACATCCTCCGGCGCGATGCGCCCGGTGAGATGCTGCCCCTCCGTGAGGTTGGGCTTGAACGTGTGGATCTTTGGGAGGATGGGGCGAATCCGCTCCGCCTTCGTGACGGACACGGGGTCAACAAAGATCGGCGCCGTGACCTGCTCGGAGAGCCAGACGAGCGTCTCCTCGGAGAGATTGCCGTCGAGTACAACAACCGCAGCCCGATTGAGCGTCTCCAGCCGCGGCGCCAGAAACGCCGGCGTGATGCACGCGGAGATGTCCGTGTCGCTCAGCGCGAGCTGCATTTCGCCGTGCTCGTCCGTGATATAGACATAGGTGGAGGTATTCATATCGGGGATGGTCTCCGCCTGAGAAAGGTCCATGCCAAGGGCTTCACAGCTCCGGCGCAGACTCTCACCGTAGGGGTCGCCGCCAAAGACAGTGACAAACAGCACACGCTCTCCCAGAAGGCAGAGATCATGGGCAATATTGCGCCCAACGCCGCCCGGTGTGTACCGGACGGCGCCAGGGTTGGAATCCCGAAGGATCAGCTTTTGATAGGGGCGGCCGCAAATGTCCAGATTCACGGCGCCAACAATTGCAACGTAGGGCTGCATTACTTCTCGATATCCCAGATGTTCTTCGCGTACTCGAGAATGGCGCGGTCAGCGGCAAAGAAGCCGGACATGGCCGTGTTCACGAGGGACATGCGAGCGCGCTCGGCGGGGTTGCTGATGACGCCGTACATGCGGTCGTGGCAGTCAACATAGCTGTCGAAATCGGCCAGAAGCATGTAGGGGTCGCCGCCGTAGAGCAGGCCGCCGGCCAGATCGGAATAGCTCACGCCGTCACTAAAGCCGTGGTCCATGCGCTCCAGCACGCGCTGCAGACGCCAGCTGCCATTGACATAGTTCTGCGGGTAGTAGCCATTGGCCTTGAGGCGCTCCACCTCGTCGGTGTGCAGGCCGAAGAGGAACATGTTCCGGTCGCCCAGACGCTCATACATCTCGACGTTCGCGCCGTCGAGCGTGCCGATCGTGACAGCGCCGTTCATCATCATCTTCATGTTGCCGGTGCCGGAGGCCTCCTTGCCGGCGGTGGAGATCTGCTCGGAGACCTGCACGGCGGGCATGAGAATCTCAGCCGCGGAGACGCGGTAGTTCTCGATGAAGTGCACCTGCAGCCGATCCTTGCAGACCGGATCGTGGTTCACATCGTTGGCCAGGGAGCACAGCAGCTGGATGATGCGCTTGGCGGTGGCGTAGCCCGCCGCGGCCTTGGCGCCGAACATGAAGGTGCGGGGCACGAAGTTCTGGTTGGGATCGTCGTGGAGCCGCTGCTGCAGATGGGTGATGAGCATGGCGCACAGCAGCTGCCGCTTATACTCGTGCAGACGCTTGACCTGGGTGTCCAGGATGGCATCGGTGTTCAGGACGAAGTCGCCCTGGTTGACGAACTTGGAAAGACGGAGCTTGTTCTCCTTCTTGATCTCGTTCACGCGCTGCTGGACGGTGCCGTCCTCGGCAAACTCCGCCAGACGCGCCATCTTCTCCGGGTGCAGCAGATAGTCGTCGCTGCCCAGCAGTTAAGTCGGGTCGTACCCATGTCGTTCTGTGAGCCAAGGAGTTGGGTCTAGTCATTGTCTTCCTAAGACCGCTTGGCCTCCGACTTCTGGACGGTGCCGTCCTCGGCAAACTCCGCCAGACGCGCCATCTTCTCCGGGTGCAGCAGATAGTCGTCGCTGCCCAGCAGGT
>JAZQDI010000105.1:0-35865 GCA_045546715.1 Oscillospiraceae bacterium
GGGAGCGCGTCGCTGTTCTGCGTGAGGCTGCCGAGCATAGCCATGAGCATCGCGAGCAGCTGATCGGTATCACCGCTCTGAATGGCGCTGATGACCGTGCTGAACAGGTCGGAGCTGAAGCCCAGATCATCCAGCTTCTGCATCAGATCCTTGAGCATATCGACATTGCCGAGCAGATCCTTGAGGACTTCCGCGAAGTCCACGTCCTCGCCGTCGATCAGGTTCTTGATGATGCCGGCAATCTGGCTGAGATCCACGCCGTTGTCCTCGAGACCGGCGATAATGCTCTCCCAGTCAAAGCCGAGCTGATCCAGCAGCGCCGCGATGGCAGCCGGGTCCATACCGTCTTCCATCAGACCGTCGATCAGCTTGCTGATATCGAAGTCATCACCGCTCTTGATCTGGTCGATGAGATCGCCCAGAACGGTCTCCACCGTGAACTCGGCGGAACCCGTGCGGTAGATCACGGCGTCTGCCGGGGAGACGCTCACGCCGAGATCTGCGGCGCTTGCGCTGGTCAGCGTGCCCGCAAACAGGCTCACGACCAGCATCAGGCAGAGCATGAGAGAAATCGTACGTTTCATTTCCTCTTTCATTCCTTTCAAAAATAATCCTCTTATGGTATCAATAGGAGATCGAAAACATTGTAACATATTTTAATTATTTTGCAATACCGCTTCCGCGCATTTTTTTCGTTTTTTTCGACTATTTTTCCTCCATTGACAAAAAAAGCGCGGTCTAGTAAAGTGAAACCAGATTCTGATAGGGGGTGTGCCATGAAAACCATCTGTTATGTGCAGAGCAATATCGGCACAGTGCGCGCCGGAAATGAGGACAATTATTTCTGCTGCGGCAGCTGGCGCGAGCAGACAGACACGCCGCTCGTCGAGCAGAATCACAGTGCAGAGGGGGAGTCGCTTCTCTTCGCCGTGTTTGACGGCATGGGCGGCGAGGCCGCCGGAGAGCAGGCGAGCCTGATCTGTGCCCAGACGCTCAGTCAGGAGGCGGCTGCCGGCGGCACCTTTGAGGCGCCGGCGTTTTATCATCGGGCAAATGCCGCCGTGACAAGTCTTGGACAGAGCCTCGGCAGCACAAGCGGCTCCACGGCCGCGGTGGCAAATCTGCGCGCAAACCGCCTCTTTGTCAGCAATGTGGGCGACAGCCGTGTTTATCATCTGCGCGGCAATGCCCTTCGCTGTCTGACCTATGACCACACGCGGTATCAGGCGCTCATGGACAGCGGTTATGCCGTTATTGACGAGAGCGAGCGCCATGTGCTCACGCAGTTTCTCGGCATGGGTTTGCAGCGCCCGATGAGCCCGCACTTCGCCGTCTCTGTTCCGCTGGAGGCGGGCGACCGGATTCTCCTCTGCAGCGATGGCCTGTCCGGAACGCTGGACGACGCCGGAATTCTTTCCCTGCTGCAGACGCCGGACGGTCCGGAGCAGGCAGGCAGAGCGCTGGTAAACGCGGCGCTGGAGGGCGGATCGCTCGATAATGTCACGGTTCTGGTTGTGGATGTCATGGAGCTGAGCGAGGGAGAGGACCCATTCGCGGAAGCGGCTTCTGAGGGCCCGGTCACCCGCCGGTTTGATGTGCCCGCTCCGGAGCAGATTGCCCGGCAGGAGCGGGAGCTGAAAAAGGCGGAGCAGAGCGAGCTGCGCCGCTCCATCTGGCTCGTGATCCTTGCTGTGATCGGCGTGCTGGCGCTGTCCGGCGGCATTATCTACCTCGCGGTGTTTCACGCGCCAAATCCGGACCTCTCGTCGGAGAATACTTTGACAGTTGACGCTCCCACCGATCTCAGGTATACTTTTGAGCGTCAGCAAAGCCCTGAGCTTCGGGAGCTGAGATGGATTGGAGGATCATCACATGACTGAATCGGTTGCCGTTCTGGATACCCGCGAGATGGATCGCCGTCTGCTGCTCAAGCTGCATCACCGCCTGCTCGGCACAATGCCGGCAGAGGAGCGCGCGGCAGAGTCTGAACACCATCGCCTTGCGCTGGCAGCCTCTCTCGCCCCGATGGCGCTTGCGTTTTTGTATCTGACGGTTCTCAGTATTGTTCTGTTTCGATAATTACATATCATTATAAAAAGCACGGCTGTTCCAATTGGGACAGCCCTGCTTTTTCTTGTTATCCCTCCTGCTCGGCAGGAGCTGCACTCGGCGCGGGAGAGGCACTCGGTGCGGGAGCAGCGCTCGGCGCGGGAGCAGCACTCGGCGCGGGAGCAGCGCTCGGTGCGGGAGAGGCGCTCGGTGCGGGAGCAGCACTCGGCGCGGGAGAGGCGCTCGGCGCGGGAGAGGCGCTCGGCGCGGGAGAAGCGCTTGGTGCGGGAGACTCCGCGGGCGTCTCTGCCGGGTGGGACTCCAGATAGTTCCACAGACGCAGCAGGATCGTGCACGCCTCGGCGCGGGTGGCGTTGCCCTGCGGGACAAAGCCGGTATCGCGGCCCTTGAGCAGATCGTTCTGATAGCAGAAGAGAACATCGTCCTTTGCCCAGCTCTGAATCTTGTCCAGATCGGAGATGGTGCTCTCCTTGCCCTCGGCGTCATACTTGGTCTCCAGACCCTTATGCTGCAGGTAGAGCGCCATGATGTGCGCCATCTGCTCACGGGTGATGGGATGCGCCGGACGGAAGGTGCCGTCCTCAAAGCCGTTGATGATCTTGGCGTCCACCGCCCAGGCGACACTCTGCGCGTAGTAGGTGGTTTCTCCCACATCGGGGAAAGGCGCCTTTTCCAGTGCCGGCATCGTCTCGCCGCTGAGTCTCGCGAGCAGCGTCACAAAGTCGGCGCGGCTGAGTGTGACGTCCGGGCGGAAGGTGTGGTCGGGATATCCCGCGACCCAGCCGCGTTCCACTGCGGTGTTGATATAGTCCTTTGCCCAGTGATTCGTATAGTCCGTGAGCTCCGAGGCTTTCTGACCGTCCGCCGCGTCCTTCTTCTGCAGACCGTAGTAGGCGACGATGCCGGCTGCGTCTGCCATGGCGAGATCATAGAGCTTTTTATCGCTGCTCAGATGATTGCGGAAATCCTCGGGGTTGGTGATAAAGCAGTGCTCCACGATGATGGAGGGAATGTTCTGCCAGATGCCGTTGCGCACAATGGCGTAGTAGTCTGCCACCGAACCGTCGGGATTTTTGTAGTCGTTGGAGTTGGCTTTCAGATGTCCGCGATCCTGCAGACCCAGATTGACCAGTCCGATCAGAATGTCACTGGCGAGCCCATGACCGACGTTTGCAATGTCCTTGTTATAGTTTCCGTTGCTGTCCAGGATCATCGTGCCCTTGATCTCCGTGTTCTCGGAGGCGTTCAGATGCAGACTCACCAGCACATCCGCGCCGTTGGCCACGGCGAAATCGGTGCGCGGCTTGATTTTATCGGGATCGATCGTGGGCATCTCACCCTGGCGGTCAGTGCGTGTCATGATGACCTTCACGTTGTCATAGGTTTCCAGCTCGTCGCGCAGGTACAGCGCGATCTTGAGAACCAGATCTGCCTCCTGATGCAGAATGCCGTCAAATGTCGCCACGGCGCCGGAGTCTCTCGCGCCGTGACCCGGATCCAGGCAGATGACAAGAGGCTTGATTTCCGGTGTAGTCGTCGGAGCTGCTGTCGGTTCTGTAGTCGGTGCAGTCGTCGGCTCAGCTGTCGGAGCTGCCGTCGGCTCAGCTGTCGGAGCTGTCGTCGGTGCGGTTGTCGGCTCAGCTGTCGGGGCTGCAGTCGGTGCAGCTGTTGGCTCAGATGTTGGGGCTGCCGTCGGTACTGCAGTCGATTCCGGTGTCGGGGTCGCTGCGGGCTCATCGGCAAACACGCCGGCTGCCAGCGAAAAACAGAGCGTCAGTGCCAGCAGCAGGGAAAACATTCGTTTCATGTTTATTCTCCTTCTTGGTATTATGTAAATCACAAGCAAACATTATAATACACTTATTTTGAAAAATCAATGCTTTCTGCGAGTTGACTTTCATTGGCAGGAATGGTATGTTTATCATTGAGGTTCTATAGAACTGCAATCAAGGAACGTTTGAATGAGGGATATAGAAAATGAGTAAAAAAACATTGGTGGTCATGGCTGCCGGTCTCGGCTCGCGCTATGGCGGGGTCAAGCAGGTGGAAAAGATGGGCCCCGGGGAAGAGATCCTCATGGAATACGCCATTTATGATGCGATGAAGAGCGGCTTTGACCATGTGGTTCTGATCATCAAGCCTTCCATGGAGCGGGATGTGCGTGAGCTGTTCAGCGATAAGATCGCCGCTCGCACCGGTCTGAAAATCGACTATGCGTTTCAGGTGCCGGAAAAGTTTACCGAGGGCTATGAGATTCCGCCGGAGCGTGTCAAGCCCTTCGGCACGGTGCATGCTGTGCTCTGCGCCCGTGATGTGATTGACAGCCCCTTTGCCGTCATGAATGCCGATGACTACTATGGCCGCACCGCGCTGGAAACCATGTCTGATGCGCTGTCCCGTCTGGAGGACGAAAAGCATGCCGTCATGGTTGCCTATCAGCTTCAAAACACCGTCAGCGCCTTCGGCACGGTCACGCGCGGCGTCTGCGAGGTGGAAGACGGAAAGCTTCGCAAGGTGCGCGAGACCTATAAAATCAAGCTCTGCGATGACGGCACCATCCGTGACACGTCCCAGAGCGAGAGCGGTCCGATCCTTGCGCCGGATTCTCTCGTGAGCATGAATCTCTGGGGCTGGCATCCCGCCATTCTGGATGTGATGGAGCAGTATTTCCGCACGTTTATCCGGAATATCGTCCCCGACGATATCAAGGCCGAGTGCCTGCTGCCCATCATGATGGACGAGCTGACCGGAAAGGGCGAGATCGAGACTGAGGTGCTCTCCACGCCCGACCGCTGGTTCGGCATCACCTATCAGGAGGACAAGCCCGGCGTTCAGCAGGCGCTGCGCGATCTGCACGCTGCCGGCGTCTACCCCGAAACCCTCTGGGGCTGAGCGGCTTGACTTTCTAACAATCTGTGATAAAATGACTTCGTTCATCGGCGCTGACGAAAGCCAGCCGTGACCGGTGCGCCTTCAGAGAGAGGGGGACGGTGGAAGCCCCTCGGCAGCGCGGCACGGCAGCCACTTTCCGAGCCTCCCGGGAGACCGGGCGCTTCGCTCTCGTTATCGGGCGGCACGAGATGTCCGCGCTTCTGCGGATAATCAGGGTGGTACCGCGAGTAAGTAATTGCCTCGCCCCTGTTCTGGGGGCGGGGTTTTTGTTTTAGGAGGAATCTGAACACTATGAAACCTTATGGTCTGAACGAACTGCGTGAGAAGTTTCTGAGCTTCTTCGAGTCCAAGGGGCATCTGCGCCTGCCGAGCTTTTCGCTCATCCCGCAGCATGATGCGTCTCTGCTTCTCATCAATTCCGGCATGGCGCCCATGAAGCCCTTCTTCAAGGGTGAGCAGGAGCCGCCGAGACGCCGTGTCTGCACCTGCCAGAAGTGCATCCGCACCGGCGATATTGAAAACATCGGAAAAACCTCCCGCCACGGCACCTATTTCGAGATGCTGGGCAACTTCTCCTTCGGCGATTATTTCAAGCACGAGGCGATTGCGTGGTGCTGGGAGTTTCTCACGAGTCCGGACTGGCTCGAGATCGACCCTGACCGGCTCTATCCCTCTGTCTATGTGGATGACGATGAGGCGTTCAACATCTGGCGCGACGAGATCGGCATTGCACCTGAGCGCATCACCCGTCTCGGCAAGGAGGACAACTTCTGGGAGCATGGCGCGGGTCCCTGCGGTCCCTGCTCCGAGGTCTATTATGACCGCGGCGAGGCCTATGGCTGCGGCAAGCCTGACTGCGGCCCCGGCTGCGAGTGCGACCGCTTCATCGAGATCTGGAACAACGTTTTCTCCCAGTTTGACAATGACGGCAACGGCAACTATACCGAGCTCGTGCAGAAGAATATCGACACCGGTCTCGGCCTTGAGCGTCTGGCTGTCGTCTGTCAGGGCGTGGAGAGCCTTTTTGATGTCGATACGGTCATGAACATTACGAAGAAGGTCAGCGAGCTCACCGGCGCGCATTATGGCGACAGTGACAAGGTGGACGTGTCTCTGCGTGTCATCACAGACCATATCCGCTCCGGCGTCATGATGATCTGCGACGGCGTTCTGCCCTCCAACGAGGGCCGCGGCTATGTCCTGCGCCGTCTGCTGCGCCGCGCCGCCCGCCACGGAAAGCTGCTCGGTGTGAACGATCCCTTCCTCTACAAGGTCGTCGAGACCGTTGTTGGCGAGAACGAGTGCCAGTATCCCGAGCTGCGCGAAAAGCAGGCGTATATCACCCGCGTCATTCTCAATGAGGAGCAGAATTTCGGCAAGACCATTGACGCCGGCATGGAAATCTTCACCAGTCTTCTGGACGCGCATAAGGAAAAGGGCGAGACCGTCTTCTCCGGCGCGGACGCCTTTAAGCTCTATGACACCTACGGCTTCCCGGTCGATCTGACCCGCGAGATGGTTGAGGAGCAGGGAATGACCGTGGACGAGCAGGGCTTCCGGGATCTCATGGAGGAGCAGCGTGTCCGCGCCCGCAAGGCGCGCGAGGCACTGGGCGACCTCGCTTGGGCCGGCATCGACCTCGGTCTGGACAGTACGCCCACTGCGTTCACCGGCTATGACAGCCTCACCGGCGAGGGCGCCATCCTTGCCCTCGTCTCCGACGGCGAGGTCTGCGGCGAGCTGAAGGAGGGGGCGCAGGGCATCGTCGTTCTGGACAGGACGCCCTTCTATGCCGAGATGGGCGGTCAGGTGGCCGACCACGGCGTCATCCGCACCGAGACCGGCACCTTTACCGTCACCGACGTGCAGAAGGACAAGGGCGGCAAATTCCTCCACTCCGGCAAGCTCACTGCGGGCGTCATGACCGTGGAGCAAAACGCGAAGGCCGAGGTGGACGCTGACCGCCGCAAGGCCATCATGCGCGCCCACTCCGCGACGCATCTGCTGCATGCCGCGCTGCGCGAGGTTCTGGGCGACCATGTGCATCAGGCCGGCTCTCTCGTGGAGCCCGACCGGCTGCGCTTTGACTTTACCCATTTTTCCGCGGTCACGCCCGAGGAGCTGCGCCGCATCAATGAGATTCTCTGCGATGAGATTCTCGACGGTCTGGACATTTCCGTGCAGGAAATGTCGCAGGAGGAGGCCAAGTCCTCCGGCGCGCAGGCGCTCTTCGGCGAAAAGTACGGAGATGTGGTCCGCGTGGTCGATATGTCCGGCGCGAGCGTGGAGCTCTGCGGCGGCACGCATCTGGACAACACCGCCAAGATCGGCCCCTTCCGCATCGTCTCGGAAAGCAGCGTCGCCTCCGGCGTGCGCCGGATCGAGGCGGTCACCGGCAAAGCCTGCCTCCACCGCGCGGAGGAGGAGCACTGCGATCTGCTGCGGGTGGCCGAGATCCTTAAGGTCAAGCGCAGCGCCCTGCTCGAAAAGGCCGAAGGCTTTGTGCAGGATATGAAGGCCATGCGCCAGAATCTTGAGAAACTGCAGGATAAGCTCCTTGCCGGCGATGTGGATCGCTTCCTGTTCTCCGCCAAGACCATCTGCGGCCTGCACGTCATGACCACGACCCGGACGGATCTTGCGCCGAACGATCTGCGCAAGATGGGCGATTTCCTGCGCGACAAAGACCCGAAGATCGTCGGCGTGCTTGCCACCGTCGCGGGGGAGAAGGTCTCCTTCGTGGCTGTCTGCGGCAAGGAGGCCGTGGCTGCGGGCGTCAAGGCGGGCGATCTTGTCCGCGCCGTATCCGCCGCGGCAGGCGGCAAGGGCGGCGGCAAGCCGGACTCCGCCATGGGCGGCGGCACCGAGATCCTCAAGATCGATGACGCGCTCGCAATCGTGGACGATTTCGTCGCCGAGAAGCTCGGCTGATGATTCCAGAGCATTACAATTAATATAAGGAGGAACGCATCATGTCTGACTGCCTGTTTTGCAAAATCGCGGCGGGGGAGATCCCCTCGACCTGCCTGTATGAGGACGATACCGTGTTTGCCTTCCGGGACATCAATCCGCAGGCGCCGGTGCATTTTCTGGTCATCCCCAAAATCCACATTGGCTCTGTGAGTGAGATCAACGGCGAAAACGCCGCTGCCGCCTCCCGCTGCCTTGAGGTCATCGGAGAGATTGCGGCGAAAGAGGGGCTCGAGAGCGGCTACCGCGTCATTTCCAACTGCGGGGCTGACGCCGGGCAGACCGTTCCGCATCTTCATTTCCATGTCCTCGGCGGCAAGCCGCTGGGCGAAAAGATTATCTGAACAAAAAAGCGCCGAACCGGAAAAACCGGTTCGGTGCTTTTTTATCGCTCTCGGATCATGAGGTAGCGCTTTTTGTATTTCAGCCGGACGAAATGCAGAATCTTTCGGTAGTAATAGGGGTTGGCCGCGCCGCCTGCCATGCCGATCAGCGGCAGCCCCTGAATGAATTTGACCAGCAGCATGTCCACCGCGAAGGCGTCCGCCGTCCTGCGGAGCTGCTCGTCCATGATCTCTTTTTCCGGAAAAACCGGCGCGCAGATCTGCTCGTCGATCGCGTCGCTGCATTGCGCGAGCGCTTCGCCCTTTGCCATCGAGCCCTCCAGCAGAAGCAGAATGAAGTACCGCTCCTCATCCGTGTCATAGGAAAAACCGTAGCGCAGCGCCGTTTCGTAGCAGCCGCGCAGAATCATGCTTACGAAGAGCGCAATGTCCGGCAGCCCGATGCCCAGCGCGCCGAGACCGACGCCTTCCACCGTGCTCACGGCGAGACTTACGAGGTTGCTCAGCTGCGCTCCGGCGTCGAGCATCATGAGATTGCGCCGGTTCATGCCGAGCTGCACGGCGTAATCTCGCACCTTGAAGTCTTTTTCCAGTTCGTCCTTGGAATAGGTGCGCTCGATGATATCCGTGCCTTTTTCAAAGATCACCTGAAACGCTTTGAAAAACACGGTTTTCAGATTGTCATAGACGCCCTGCGGAATCTTTGCCTCAAGCGCAGACTTCCACTGCAGCCCCTCGCTCTTTCGCTGACGGATCAGCTTTGCCTCCTGCGCTGCAACGCGCTCCAGCTCTCTGGAAATGCTCATGGCGCTGCCTCCTCTCTGATGGGATGATACCATGTTCTCCCACAAAGCACAAGGAAAAGTCCCGGTTGCGCGAATGACGAAAGATCAGTATAATGATGGAAACATAAAAATCGAGTTGATCCGAAAGGAGCATTCCTATGACTGACCATCACGAACCCCTTCGCCCGGAGGATTATGTGGAACCGCAGTGTCTGCTCTGCGGCGAGCCCTACGGCGCGGAGCCGAAAATTCAGGCCATCCCGCAGGATCGCGTGGTGCAGCGTCTGGATGAATATATGAGCCGCCGGGACTATGCCGCGGCGGAGCGGCATCTGCTCTATTGGCTGGACGAAGCGAAGCTCGGCCGCGATCTGCGCGGGGAGCTCATGGTTCGCAACGAGCTCATCGGCCATTTTCGCAAGGTCTCCAAGCGCGACGAAGCCTTTGAGCAGATTGACGCTGCGCTTGCTCTGTTAAAAACGCTGGACTTTGAAAACTCTGTCAGCGCTGCTACAACCTATGTCAATGCGGCAACCGCCTGCAGCGCCTTTTCCGATCAGGCGCGTGCGCTGCCGCTCTTTCAGAAGGCGAAGGAGCTCTATGAATCCATCCCCGCGACGAAGCCGCATCTTTTGGGCGGACTCTATAACAATATGGCGCTCACCTGCGTCGCGCTCGGCCGCTATGCCGAGGCGCATGCGCTCTACGATCAGGCCATGACCGTTATGGGTACGGTGCGCGGCGGCGTTCTCGAGCAGGCCATCACCTGCCTCAACCGCGCCGACGCCTTTACCGCGGAACTCGGACCTGAGGCGGCGGAGGCGAAGGTCTCTGATCTGCTGGATCAGGCGTATGGCCTCCTGCACGATGATTCCGCCGAGCGCAACGGCTACTATGCCTTTGTCTGTGAAAAGTGCGCGCCGACGTTTTCGTATTATGGCTATTTCCTCGCGGCGGAAGAGCTCGAGACGGAGGCAAAGAAGATTTATGAACGGGCTTGAACTCTGCCGCGCGTTTTATGAGACGCACGGCAAACCCATGCTGGAATCGGAGTTCGCGGACATTTTGCCATTCCTGGCCGTGGGCGTTTTCGGCAGCGGCTCGGAGTGCTTCGGTTTTGACGATGAGACCTCTCGTGATCATGATTTCGAGCCGGGCTTCTGCATTTTCCTTCCGGAGGAGGAGATTGTCTCCCGCCGCGCCGCGTTCTTGCTCGAACGCGCGTATTCCCACCTGCCCAGATTGTTTCAGGGCGTGGAGCGGCCGGTGCTGCAGCCGGTGGGCGGACCGCGCCACGGCGTTTTCCGCACGGAAGCCTTCTTTCAGAAAATGATCGGCTCGCCGAACGGCGCGCTGACGCTCTCTCAGTGGCTGTCCCTGCCGGAGCAGGCGCTCGCGGAGGCCACGAACGGGGAAATGTACTTTGACCAATTCGGAGAGGTGACACGCATCCGTGAGTGCCTGCGGTGTTTCCCGGAGGATGTGCGCTTGAAGCGCCTTGCGGGTCACCTGCTTCTGATGGGGCAGTCCGGGCAGTATAATTACGACCGCTGTCTTGCCCACGGCGAGACCGGCGCGGCGCAGCTCGCCGCCGTGGAGTTTGTCCGCAGCGCGATGTCCGCCGTCTTTCTCTTAAATCGCCGCTATCAGCCGTATTACAAGTGGCGTTTTCGCGCCCTGCGCGGTCTGGAGCGGCTGGGCGAGCTTGCAGCGCCGTTGGAGGAGCTGCTCACGACCGGGAATGACCACGATATTGCGAAGCGCAAGACGGCGCTGATCGAATCGGTCTGCGCCAAGGTGCTCTCCCTCGTCTGCGAGCAGGGCCTCTCCGATGCCGCCGGGGCGGATCTCGAGCGCCATGCCTATGCCGTGAACACGCTCGTGCAGGACTCGGAGCTGCGAAATCTCCATGTCCTCGCGGCAGTCTGAGCGGGGGCAAAGCATATGATTCGCCTTGCTGTCTTTGATCTGGACAATACCCTTGCCCCGCTCGCAAAGGGCATCGCGCCGGAGGATCTGCGTCTGCTGCGCCGGCTGGAAGCTTCCGGCGTCACGGTCGCGGTCTGCTCTGGAAAGCCCGCGTATTATCTCTGCGGCTTTCTTCGTCAGGCGGAGCTTTCCGCGCCTGTGCTCATCGGGGAAAACGGCGCGGTCATCCAGTTTGGCGTCGATCTCCCGCCGCGGGAATACCATCCGGCGCCCTGCTCCCGGGAAGCGATGGAGTCTGTTCGCTTTCTCCGCGAGCGCATCACGGATGCGCTTCCGGGCGTCTGGTTTCAGCCCAACGAGCTGTGTCTCACGCCCTTTCCACGCAGTGCTGAGGAATTTGACGTGATTGAGCGTCTGCTGAAAACAAATGCAGACCGAATTCGAGGCCTGCGTGTCTACCGGCACAATGACAGCTTCGATTTTGTTCCGGAGGGGATCGACAAGGCCTCCGGCCTGCGCCGTCTGTGTAATCTGCTTCAGATCGATCTCGCCGAAACTGCCGCTGTCGGCGATGGGGTAAACGACTATCCCATGTTTGACTGCGCCGGCCTCGCGCTTGGCGTTCGCGCCGTTGATTCCTCCCGAGTGGATGAAAACTTCGCTTCCGTCAGTGATGCGCTGCAGTATCTGCTGCAGCGAGCGTGTGAATGAAATATCAATCTTTTTGTCCCGCCGGACGTTTCGGCGGGACTTTTTCCGTTCTTTGGAACTTTTGCCGATGGCATCGGGAAAAGAATCTCAGATACAGGCAAATTTCCACTTGCCTTTTCCTTAAAAAACGTTTATACTAACATCAAAGTGGGGAGAAATGGGGGAAAGTGCATCCAAATACCACTATTCACCGGTTCTGACCCATGATTTTGAGAAAAGGAGGGAATTGCATGACCGGCACTTACCAACATACGCTGGACGCCAAGGGCCGTCTGTTCATCCCCTCCAAGCTGCGCGAAGAGCTGGGCGACACGTTCTATGTCACCATCTCCCGCGAGCCCTGTCTCTGCGCCTATAACGAAGAAAACTGGCAGCGTCTCTGCGCCAAGGCGGACGCTCTGCCCTATTCGCTGCAGAGTAAGCTGCGCCCCATGTTCGCCAATGCTGCGAAGGTGGAGCTTGATGCACAGGGCCGCATCCTGCTCACGCAGACGCTGCGCGATACGATTTCTCTCGGCAGGGAAGTGACCGTCGTCGGCACGAACAACCACGCCGAGTTTTGGAACAAGGCAGATTGGGATAAGGTCTGCGCCATTGAAAGCGCACCCGAAAACATCGCTGCCGTCATGGATGAGCTGGGGTTCTGATATGGAGCCTGTACACGTTTCTGTATTATTGAATGAGTGCATTGACGCGCTCAACATCCGACCCGACGGGATTTATGTGGACGGTACGCTCGGTCTCGGCGGACACTCGTTTGAGATTGCGTCGCGTCTGACAACCGGTCTGCTCATCGGCATCGACCGGGACGAGACGGCCATTGAGCGCGCCGGAAAGCGTTTGGAGCCCTTCGGTGAGCGCGTGAAGCTTTTGCATGGCAATTTCTCCGACGTTGCGGCCATTCTGGACCGTCTGGGAATTCCCGCTGTGGACGGTATGCTCTTTGACCTCGGCGTTTCCTCGCCGCAGCTGGATGAGGCCGAGCGCGGCTTTTCCTACATGCAGGACGCCCCGCTCGACATGCGCATGGACGGCTCTGCAAGTCTTTCGGCGCACGATGTGGTGAACACCTGGCCGGAGGGTGAGCTCAAGCGCATTTTGTATGATTACGGCGAGGAGCGATATGCCCCCCGCATTGCCGCCGCCATTGTGAAGACGCGGCAGGAAAAACCTGTTCAGACCACGCTCGAGCTGGTGGAGATCATCCGCTCTGCCATGCCTGCCGCGGCGCTGCGTGAAAAGCAGCACCCGGCAAAGCGCAGCTTTCAGGCGATCCGCATTGCGGTGAATGATGAGCTCGAGGCCGTGCGCGTCATGATGGACACCGCGCCGGACAAGCTCAAGCCCGGCGGACGGCTCGCGGTCATCAGCTTTCACTCGCTGGAGGATCGCATCGTAAAGTCCGGCATTCGCAAAAGGGAAGACGGCTGCACCTGTCCCCGGGATTTTCCGGTGTGCACCTGCGGCTTTGTCCAAACGCTCAAAAGCGTCTCCCGCAAGCCGATTCTGCCCTCGCCCGAGGAGCAGACGGCGAACCCCCGCGCCCGAAGCGCCAAGCTTAGGGTTGCAGAACATATCTAATTATGATATTATGTTAACGTAAACACTGGAAAGGAGCGACGATCATGGCACAAACGCAGCCGAACCGGCGGAGAACTGCCCCCATTGCAAATGACAGTCTGGCCTATGACCTGTCGCGCCAGAGCCAGACTGCCGAGCGCTACAGCACAGCGCCGCAGGTTCAGCCCCGTCCCCAAACCCAGACTCACACCCGCCCGCAGCAGGCCACGAGAGCGGCGTTTCGCGTTATGGCTGTTGCCCCGGCGGCAGTGGTGCTCTTCGCCGTCGCGGTGGTTCTCTGGATCTTTACGCTCCAGGCGCGCACGCAGATTACGCAGGTGCAGCGCGATGTCTACCGTCTTGAGAGCGATCTTCGCACGGTGGAGCAGGTGCAGGACGAGCTGGAAATTCAGTATGAGTCCGCCTTTAACTTCACGCAGCTGGAGGATTACGCCGTGCGCACGCTGGGAATGCAGCGTCCCCGGGACGAGCAGATTTATTTCCTGTCTCACACCGCGGAGGATCACGCTGTTGCCGTTGCCGAGCGCGCCAAGTCCAACGGCCTTGTGGACCGGCTGGATGATGTGATTTCTGATTTTCTGGCATATTTCCGTTGACAAGTGTGATATACTGCATTACTGAACAGTTCATTTCCATTCCCTGAAGGGAGCGTTTCATGGCCATGCAACCCACCGGGCGCGCGAGCACCCAACGAGCCGACAAGACAATGATCAGCCGCACACGATGGATTTTCTTAGTGTGCGGCATTGCCGCTTTTATTGTCCTCTTCCTGCGGCTGGGATATCTCATGATCATCAAGCAGAATTATTATGAGCAGCAGGCCATTCAGCAGACGGTCGTTCGGCAGAATGTTCTGGCTCTGCGCGGCACGATCTACGATTCCAACGGCAAAATCCTTGCCAAAAGCGCCACCAAGGACACGGTCATTCTTTCGCCGGCCGACATCGAGAAAAACGACTGGGATCTCGACGGAATTGCCCGCGTCCTGTCTGAAAATCTCGCCGATTACGGCGTGACCTACGAGCAGGTCATGACCCTTGCCAAGGACAAGGATTCTTACTACAAGGTTGTTGCCCGCAAGGTGGACCGCTCCGATACGGAGGCAATCCGTGAATATAAAAATGAGAACAACGGCTGCAACGGTATCGTCCTCTCGCCCGACTCCAAGCGCTATTATCCCTACGGCGATCTGGCGGCGCATGTTTTGGGCTACGTCGGCATTGACAATGACGGTCTTGCCGGCATCGAGAGCCAGTATGACAATGTGCTTGCCGGCGGCATGGGCCGCGTCACCCGTCTGAGCGACAAGACCTCCATCGGCATGCTGAATGTCAAGTATGAGGACTACACCAAGGAGACCGCCGGCGCGGACATCAAGGTGACGCTCGACGCGAACATCCAGTATTATCTTGAGAAGAACCTCAAGCAGGCCGTTGAGGATTATGACGTGCTCAACGGCGCCGCCGCCATTGCCATGGATCCGACCACCGGCGCGATCAAGGGCATGGTCTCTCTCGGCAACTTCGACCCCAACGACTATCAGGCGCTCACGGAGGACACCGAGGAGCAGCTTGAGGAGACGATTGAGGACGGATACGTTTTGGAAGAGGACGAGGAGGGAAACCCCGTCCGAACCCGAGAATATACCGATAAGGAAATTGACGAGATGCGAAACGACGCCATGTTCCGTCAGTGGCGAAACAAGGCGCTGTCCGATACCTATGAACCCGGCTCCACCTTCAAGATCATCACGCTCGCCATGGCGCTCGAAGAGGGCGTGGTGGACGAGAGCTCCCATTTCTTCTGCCCCGGCAGCACAGAGGTCAAGGGCCGTACCACGCCTCTGAACTGCTGGAAGACCGACGGCAGCCACGCCGACCAGACGCTCACGCAGGCCGTGCAGCACTCCTGCAACGTCGCCTTTGTTGAGATCGGCCAGAGAGTCGGCGCGAAGAATTTCTATAAATACTGCGACGCCTTCGGCTTCCTCGATCTCACCGGAGACAAGGACGCCACGCTCACCGCGCGCACCGGCATTGACCTCGCCGGCGAGAGCGGCAGCATCTGGTGGAGCCAGAAGACGTTTTATGACACCGAGAACCTCTCGCAGCTGGCCTCTGCCTCCTTCGGTCAGACCTTCACGGTCACGCCGCTGCAGATGGTCACGGCGATCAGCGCCTGTGTCAACGGCGGCTATCTCATGAAGCCCTACGTGGTCTCCGAGATCACGGACGCTTCCGGCCGGATTGTGACATCCAATGAGCCGACGGTTGTGCGCCAGGTTATCAGCGAAGAGACCAGCGCCACGGTACGCCGCATTCTCGAGCAGGTCGTCGGCGACCCTGTGGACGGCACGGGCCATAACGCCTACGTCGCGGGCTACCGCATCGGCGGCAAGACCGGCACCAGTGAGAAGGTCGCGCAGGATGCAGCCGGCGGCCCGAAGGAATATATCGTCTCTTTTGCGGGCGTCGCCCCGGCGGACGATCCGAAACTGGTCATCCTCGTTCTGCTCGATACGCCGAGCAATGAAACCGGACTTTACATCAGCGGCGGCCAGATGGGCGCCCCCACCGTTGGCAAGATGTTCTCTGACATTCTGCCTTATCTCGGCGTGGAGCCGCAGTATTCCGCGGCGGAGAAGATGTACATGGATCAGGTTGTGCCGAATGTCTCCGGCATGACGACGGACGAGGCAATTACCCTTCTGCAGGAGCGCGGCTTTGAGGCGCGCATTCTGGGCGAGGGCGCGGATGTGACACGTCAGCTGCCCGGCACCGGAGCCATGATCGCCAACGGCAGCACCGTCCTGCTCTATACGGACACCGAGCCCTCCGAGGAGCAGGAGGAGATGATCGATCTGAGCTATGTCACCTATCGTGACGCACGAGACATGCTCGCGGGCAAGGGCCTGTTCATCTCCACGTCCAGCTCTGTCACGAGTCCTGAGACACAGCTGATCCTCTCACAGAGCATTGCCGAGGGTGAGATGCTCGACCACGGCGCTGTGGTCAGCGTTACGCTCATTTCCACCGACACCAGTATGCTGGGTCAGTATTAAGATAACGAAAGAAAAAGGAGGGGCAACCGCATGAAGCTCAGAGACCTCCTCAGTGAGACCGCGGTGCTGCAATGCGCCGCCGATCCGGATCTTGAGATCCGGGATATCAGCTTCGATTCCCGCACCACACAGCCCGGCGACCTCTTTGTCGCCGTCAAGGGTTATGAGTCCGATGGACACCGCTTCATCCCCACCGCGCTCGAAAAGGGCGCCGCCGCAGTTCTCTGTGAGGACATTCCGGCGGGGGAGGGGCCGTATATTCAGGTGGCAGACAGCCGTCTTGCGCTTGCACAGGTCAGCTGTGTCTATTTCGGACACCCTGCCGACAGTCTCAAGACCGTCGGCGTCACGGGCACGAACGGCAAAACCACCGTCACCACACTCTTAAAGCACGTGCTCGAGCAGACGATCGGAGCCAAGGTCGGTCTCATCGGCACGAACGGCAACCTCATCGGCGACCAGGAGCTGCACACAGACCGCACCACGCCGGACGCCTATTCGCTCCAGAAGCTCCTGCGCCAGATGGCGGACGCCGGGTGCACCCACGTCGTCATGGAGGTGTCGAGCCACGCGCTCTATCTTGACCGTGTAGCCGGCATCCGCTACAGCGTCGGCGTCTTCACGAATCTCACGCAGGACCATCTGGATTTCCATGAGACCATGGAAAACTATGCAGCCGCCAAGGCCATTCTCTTCACCCGCTGCGAGCGCGGCGTTGTGAATCTGGATGATGACTGGGCGCAGTTTATGCTTGAGCGCGCCGCCTGTCCGGTGACCACGGTCTCCACGCGGGACAATAACGCCGGCTTTGTCGCCAAGGACATTCGTCTCACGGCGGACGGCGTTCGATTCATGATGGTCTCGCCCGACTCGCTGCAGCGCGTGCAGCTTGGCATTCCGGGGCTCTTCAGCGTGTATAATGCGCTGAGCGTGCTCGCTGCGGCCGATGCGCTGGGCATTCCTGCCGCCGATACTGCCGCCGCCCTTCTGACTGCAAAGAGCGTCAAGGGCAGGGCGGAGGTCGTTCCCACTGACGGGGACTATACCATTCTCATTGACTATGCCGTGACGCCCGACGCGGTGGAAAACATTCTCGTCACTGTCCGTGCTTTCACGAAGGGCCGTCTCGTCTTCCTCTTCGGCTGCGGCGGCGACCGCGACCGCCTGAAGCGCCCCATCATGGGCCGCATTGCCGGCGAGCGGGCAGACTTTGTCATTGTCACGAGTGACAACCCCCGCACCGAGGACCCCATGGCAATCATTCAGGAGATTCTGCCCGGTCTCAAAAAGACACACACTTCCTACGTCGTGAAGCCTGACCGGCGCGACGCGATCCGCTATGCGATCGAAAATCACCGCGACGGCGATGTGATCATCCTCTGCGGCAAGGGCCATGAGGACTATCAAATCATCGGTCATGAAAAGGTTCACATGGACGAGCGCGAAATCGTCGCAGAAATCCTGCGCAAGAGAAAGGAACAGAACGTATGACACTCAGACTGATCTTGGCATTTGTGATGGGCTTTGTAGCCTCCAGCATCATCGGGGTGTTTCTCGTTCCGTATCTGCGCCGCATAAAAGCCGGCCAGCTCATCCGCGAGGACGGCCCAACCTGGCACATGTCCAAATCCGGCACACCCACGATGGGCGGCATCATGTTCATTGCCGCTGTCGCCATTGTCTGCCTCACGGTGGGCTTCCGCTCCATGCTCGAGGGCTATTACGGCCACATTTTCTGCCTTGTGTTTGCGCTGGTATTCGGCGCCATCGGCTTTCTGGACGACTATGAAAAGCTGAAAAAGAAACAGAACCTCGGTCTGCGCGCGTGGCAGAAGTTTCTGCTGCAGCTGGTCGCGGCCATGGTGTTTATCTATCTCATGCGCTCCTTTGGCTATGTCACGAGCGATGTCTATGTCCCGTTTTTCAACGTCACATTCCACTTGAATGATGTGATTTATACCGTTCTCGCCGCCTTTGTCATCACCGGCACGGTCAATGCCGTGAACCTGACTGACGGCATCGACGGTCTCGCCGCCGGCACGAGCATTCCCGTGTGCGTGTTTTTCGTCGCGGTCACGTTCCTCTGGGCGCGGGGCGACATTTCCGTCGGCATCTTCGCCTCCGGTCTTGCGGGCGGTCTGCTGGGCTTCCTGCTGCATAACTTCAACCCCGCTAAAATCTTCATGGGTGACACCGGTTCGCTCTTCCTCGGCGGCGCGATTGCCGCCATGGCCTTTGCCTATGATATGCCGCTCGTTCTGATCACGCTCGGCATCATGTACATCATCGAGACCCTCTCCGACATCATTCAGGTCGGTTATTTCAAGCTCAGCCACGGCAAGCGCGTCTTTAAGATGGCGCCCTTCCATCATCATCTGGAGATGGGCGGCTGGCTGGGCAAGAAGTGGAAGGAAAAGGAGATCTTCTCCCTTTTCGTCTGCGTCACGATTGTGTTTGCCGTCATCAGCTTCATCGGCGTGTATCACCGCTTCTGATCGCGCCGTCCAAGGAGAAAGGAACCCTATGCCAACCAGAAGACACGCCGCGCCTTCCCGCGGTGCACAGCTTAAAAACATCATACCCGGCTGGCGTGCGGCCGCGCGCATTCGCGGCGGCTTCGACGTGACGCTTCTGGCCCTTGTGCTGATTCTTCTCGGACTCGGCCTGCTCATGGTGCTCTCCTCCAGCTATCCGCGCGCCTATTCCGAGGCGCTCTATTCCGAGACGGGCGGCTCTCCGCTGGATTACTTCAACCATCAGCTGATTTTCGCCGTTGCCGGCATCGTGATTTTGTATATGGCGTCGTGGATTCCCATGAGCATCTACCGCCAGAGCGCATCGATGGTCTATCTCTTCGCGATCGTCATGCTCCTGCTGGTGCTGGTTGCGGGCGCGGCGGAGAATAACGCCCGCCGCTGGATCAGTCTCGGTTTCTTCTCCTTCCAGCCCTCGGAGATCACAAAATTTGCGATAATACTGCTCTTTGCCGATCTCATTGCGCGATACCGCACGCGGATGGAAACGCTGCAGTACGGCGTCATTCCCTTTGCCATCGCGCTGAGCATCCCGGTGCTGCTCCTGTTTTTTGAGCCGCACATCTCCTGCATTATCATCATCTCGCTCATTGGTCTGACGATGATGCTCATTGGCGGCATGCCCGGAAAATATTTCTGGGCCGGCGTCGGCGCGGTCGTGGTCGTCGGCGTGCTGGCGTTCTTTGTGTCAAACCACGTCCATGTGCGAATCCTCGCGTGGATTAATCCCGAAAAGTTCGGCGATGAAAACACGACCTATCAGGTGCGTGAGTCGCTCATGGCCATCGGCTCCGGCGGCCTCACCGGACTCGGCCCGGGGGAGGGGCGGCAGAAATACCTCTATCTTCCCGAGAGCCACAATGACTATATCTTCTCTATCGTCTGCGAGGAGCTCGGCCTTGTCGGCGCGATTGCCATTTTGCTGCTGCTCGCGCTCATGCTTCTCAGATGCACGCAGATCACGCTGCACACGCAGGATCGCTTCAGCTTTCTTGTCGCGGCGGGCATCACGGCGCACTTCGGTCTGCAGACGATTTTGAATATCGCTGTCGTTACGAATACGCTGCCGTGCACCGGTGTGTCGCTGCCGTTTTTCAGCTATGGCGGCACGGCGCTTTTGATGCAGCTGCTGGAGATGGGCGTCATGCTCTCCATCTCCCGCGAAATCCCACTGACCACAGCCAGTTAAGAAACGGAGTTTAAGATGAAAGTTCTCTTTGCCTGCGGCGGCACCGCGGGCCATATCAATCCGGCCATCGGTGTGGCGCAGCGCCTGAAGGCGCTCGATCCCGACTGTGAGTTTCTCTTTGTCGGCACGCCGGACCGCATGGAGGCGGAGCTTGTCCCCAAGGCGGGCTATGATTTCCGTTCCGTCACGGTCACGAGCTTTTCCCGCAGCATGAACGCCGAGGGAATTCGCCACAATTTGAAAACGGTGAAAAACGTACTCTTCTCCACCCGTGAGGCGAAAAAGATTATCCGAGACTTTCGTCCGGACATCGCCGTCGGCACCGGCGGATATGTATGCTATCCCGTGCTCAAGGCAGCAGCACAGCTCAATGTGCCAACACTTGTGCATGAGTCCAACGCCGTTCCCGGTCTCACGACGAAGATGCTGATCGCTGACGTTGACCGCATTCTCGTCGGCTTTGAGGACAGCCGAAAGCATTATGGCGATCCGTCCAAGGTTTTCGTCACCGGCACGCCCGTCCGCGCCGGATTCACCGACTGTACCAAAGCGCAGGCGAAGGAGCGTCTCGGCCTTCCGGCTGATCAGCCGCTGGTCGTTTCGGTCTGGGGCTCTCTGGGCGCTCGGGTCATGAATGAAAAAATGGTCGGTCTGATCGCCGCAGCGGGGGAGAACCCCGGCTTTCAGCTCATCCATTCTGCCGGCAAGTCCGGCTATGAGGGCGTCGCGGCGAAGCTCAAAGAGAGCTGCCGCTTCGACCTGAAGCAGCACGGCTATGACGTGCGTCCCTATATCTATGACATGCCGCTTGTCATGGCGGCGGCGGATCTGGTGCTCTGCCGCGCCGGCGCGAGCACGCTCGCGGAGCTGACTTATCTCGGCAAGCCCGCCGTGCTGGTGCCGAGCCCGAACGTGACGAACAACCATCAGGAGAAAAACGCCCGTGTGCTCGAGCGTGCCGGCGGCGCGAAGGTTCTGCTGGAGCCGGAGTTTACCCCGGAGGATTTGCTGCAGACCATTCGCGGCCTTCTCTCCGATCGTGCTGCGCTCGCTGCCATGGAGCAGAATATGCGCGCCTGCGGCGTTCCGGACGCCACCGAGCGCATTGCCGATATGGTCATTGAGATGGTAAACGCCTACCAAAAATGACGCAATTGAATCCCTCTGCATAGAATACCGTGAAAACGAGATGATTCTGGATGCGGAGGGATTTTTCTATGACGATCTGGCGAGTGACCGGCGGCAGACCGCTTTCTGGCGCGATTGCGGTTCAGGGCTCAAAAAACGCGGTGCTGCCCATTCTGGCGGCGTCCATTCTCGCGCCGTGCGAGACACTGCTCATCGGCGTGCCGGATCTGAAGGATGTGCGCATCACGCTGCGGATTCTGGAGCATCTGGGCTGCGTCGTGCGCCGGGAGAAAGACCGGGTGCTGGTCGATTCCAGACCGCTCTGCCGCGCGGAGATTCCCCACAGCCTTATGCGGGAGCTGCGCTCCTCGGTCATCTTTCTCGGCGCGATTCTCTCGCGCTGCGGCGAGGCGAGACTCTCGCTGCCGGGCGGCTGTGAGCTGGGTCCCAGACCCGTGGATCTGCATCTGGAGGCGCTGCGCGCACTCGGCGCGGACGTTTCCGAGCAGGGCGGAGACATTGTCTGTCGGGGCGGCGCGCTCACGGGCGGGCGTGTGATTCTGCCGTTTCCGAGCGTCGGTGCCACGGAAAACGCCATGCTTGCCGCCTGCGCCGCGCGGGGAACCACCGTGATTTCCAACGCTGCGCGCGAACCGGAGATCGTTGATCTGCAGGTCTATCTTCGCGCGCTCGGCGCGCGCATTTCCGGCGCGGGCAGCGCGGAGATCCGCGTGGAGGGTTTTACCCCCGTGCCCTTTGTTCGCCATAAAATCCTTCCGGATCGGATTGCTGCGGCCACACTTTTGTGCGCCTGCGCCGCTTCCGGCGGAGAAATTACACTTACGAATGTATTTCCGTCACATTTTTTGACCGTTCTGGACTCGCTTTCTGAAACGGGATGTGATATAATAACAAAATCCGGGGAGGTGCGTCTTCGCGCGCCGGAGCATCTGACCGCGCCGCGGCCGATCTCCACCCGGCCCTATCCCGGCTTTCCGACGGATGCGCAGCCGCCCCTGATGGCCGCCTGTCTCAAAGCCCGGGGAACCACCGTCTTCACGGAGAACATCTTTTCCAACCGCTATCGCCACGCGCTGGAGCTGCGCCGCCTCGGCGCGGACGTGACGATTGAGGGGCGCGTGGCGTATATCTCCGGCGTGGCGCGCCTTGTCGGCGCACCGCTCACGGCGGGCGATCTGCGCGGCGGCGCCGCCATGGTGGTTGCAGCGCTCTCTGCCGAGGGCGAGACCGAAATTTTTGACGATGCGCATATCTCCCGGGGCTATGACCGGCTGGATCAGCAGCTGCAGCGCCTCGGCGCAGAGGTTTCCTGCCGGGAACTCCGCGAATAACGAACAGACGAAGGATTGGAGACACGTATGAGTACACCCCGATCGGGCAAAATGCAGATAGAGTTTCGCCGTCACCACGGCGGTCTCTGGATTTTTTTGGGCGTCATCGCACTGATCATTCTGGCCATGAGTGTGTTTTTCGTGGTCACGGATATCGACGTGGAGGGCAATGCGCGCTACACGGATGAGGAGATTGTGCTCGCCTCCGGACTGGAAAAGGGCGAAAACCTCTTTTTCATCAACCGCTATGACGCCGCGAGCCGCATTTTCTCCAAGCTCCCTTATATCAACGACGTCATGGTCACGCGCGAGCTGCCGAGCCGCGTGGTCATCTCCGTGACCGAGAGCAGTGCCATGGGCTATGTCACGCTCGAGGGAACCTACTGGATCATCGACCAGAACTGCAAGATTCTCAAGAAGGTGGACGAGACGGAGCTCAAAAGTCTCATCCGCATCGACGGACTGGTGCCTGTCGAGCCGGAGGAGGGCGCTGTTATGGTTGTGGAGGAGGCGGACGGCGCGAAGCTGCGCTATCTCTCCGAGATCCTCAATCAGCTTCTCAAGCGCGGACTCTGGACGGATGTGGACGTGGTGGACATGAGCGATGTGACAAACCCCGCCTTCACCTATCTCAGCCGGTTCACCGTCCGGGTGGGGGAGGACGCCGACCTCGATTATAAATTCGGACTGCTGGAGAGCGCGGTTTCGCAGCTCGCCGAGCACGACGCCGGCACGCTGGATCTCTCCATAGACCAGCAGGTGCATTTCAGCCCCGGTTGAGCCGGAAACAAAAAAAGATTGACCTGTAAAGGAAAATGATATAAAATGGGTAAGAATAAGAAAAAGCATCGCAGCCGGCAGCAGCCCGCGCCGCAGGCGGCAAAGCCGTCTCAGCCCGCCGCGCCGGAGCCAATTCTTTCAACCACAAACGAAACCATTCAAAACAGGGAGGAACCTACTATGCCCTATCTGACGGAATCCGGACCCGAGAATGTCGTCACCATCAAGGTGGTTGGCGTCGGCGGCGCCGGTAATAACGTTGTCAATCGCATGGTGAAGTCCGGTGCTCAGGGCATCGAGTATGTCGCCATCAATACCGATAAGCAGGCGCTGGCCGTCTCCAGCGCGGACCAGAAGATTCAGATCGGCGAAAAGCTGACCCACGGTCAGGGCGCCGGCTCTGATCCCGAGACCGGCAAGCGCTCCGCCGAGGAGAGCCGCAACAACATTGCCAAGAGTCTCGAAAATACTGACATGGTCTTCATCACCGCCGGCATGGGCGGCGGCACCGGCACCGGCGCTGCTCCCACGATTGCGGACATCGCCCGCGAGGCCGGCATCCTCACGGTCGCCGTTGTCACCAAGCCCTTCAAGTTCGAGGGCAAGCGCCGCATGGATCAGGCGCTCGGCGGCATCAACGAGCTGCTGGGCAAGGTCGACTCCCTGCTCATCATCCCAAACGATCGTCTGAAGTATGCCACTGACCAGAAGGTTACGCTGGCAAACGCCTTTGAGATTGCGGACGATGTTCTGCGTCAGGCCGTTACCAGCATTTCCGATCTCATCAAAAACACCGGCTTCATCAACCTCGACTTTGCCGATGTCACCTGCATCATGAAGGACGCCGGCTTTGCCCACATGGGCGTCGGCCACGCCGCCGGCAAGGGCAAGGCGGAGGAAGCTGCCCGCATGGCGGTTGCCAGCCCCCTCATGGAGACCTCCATCAACGGCGCCCGCGGTGTTCTCATCAATATCACCGGTTCCGAGGACATGGGTCTGGAAGACGTCGAGACCGCTGCCAACCTCGTGCAGGAGGCCGCGCATCCCGATGCCAACATCATCTTCGGCGCGAGCTTCGATCCCAGCCTCGACGATGAGATCCGCGTGACCGTTATCGCCACCGGCTTTGAGGACGCGTCCCAGCAGGCTGAGCCCGCTCCGGCTGCTCCTGCTGCCGCTCCTGTGAGCGCGCCGCGCCCGACGTTCTACAGCGCCCCTGCGGCTGAGCCCGCTCCGGCTCCTGTTGCTCCAGCTGCTCCCGTTGCGCCTCCTGTGACGCCTGTCGCTGCTCCGGCGCCTGCGGCTCCCGCTGAGCCCGCTCCGGCTGCTCCTGCTGCTGCGCCTGCGCAGGAAGAGGATCCGTTTGACGGCATCTTCAAGATCTTCAACCAGAAGTAAGATCATTTCAGAGACCAGAATCACCGCCTTCGTTCCTACGCGCGAAGGCGGTGTTTTCTTAAAACCGGGAAAGGGGGATGATCTGCGAATTGAAAAACTGGAAAAACTGGCGGATTGTCCGCTTTTTCACCTGCTTCGGCAGACTTTATCTCGGAAAGCGCCTGCCGCGAACGGCCGCAGCCATGACCTATTTCATGGTGCTCACGCTGTTTCCAGCCATCATTTGCCTGTATGACCTTCTTGCGCTCGTCGTCGCGCGGCCCGAGGCGGTGTTTCAGGTTTTGGAGACGCTCGTCGTCCCGGAGCAGACGCGGTCCATCATTGAGGATTTTCTGCGCTATGCCGCCCGCAGCGCCAACGGCACGGTTTTCGTTGTCGCCTTTGTCGCCATGGTCATGGCGGCCAGCGCCGTTTACCGCACATTCTGCGGCTGCGCCGAGGAGATCAGCGGTCAGCGCCGTTTCGGCGTCGTCGGCGGCACGGTGGCGAGCTTTGTCTTTGCCGTCGCCTTTCTGATCGCCATCTTCGGCAGTATCATGGCGATTATCACGAGCCGTCAGCTCATCCACAAGCTGGATGACGCCATTACCTGGCTCAACATTGGCGACTGGTGGGCGTGGTCCCGATTCGTGGTGCTGTTTCTCATCATTCTCGGCCTGATCGAAGTGCTCTATGTGCTCACCGCCTCGCGCGAGGTCAGCCGCCGTCAGTTTCCCGGCGCGCTCATCGCCGCCATCGGCATGGCGGGCATTTCCGTCCTCTTCTCGTGGCTCTTCGGTCACAGCGCCAAATACCCGTTGGTATACGGCTCTCTCGCCTCTGTGATCCTGCTCATGGTCTGGCTCAACCTGCTCAGCTTCATGATCGTGATCGGCAGCGCGGTGAATCAGGCGCTGTATGAAACCAGAAAAATCAAACGAAACCTTCCCCCAGATGGGGAGGAGGAACCGCTTGCGGCGGATGAGGGCAAGGGTTCTTCCGGATGAATCTGCGAATCGTTGTTCCTCCGGCTGTGTCGATTATCACAGCCGGGGGACTTTTTTTGCGCAAATCCTTGTCAAATCTTTCGTTGCAATGCGTGCCGTTTCGCGATATAATATATTCTGTATTTTTGTGCGAAACTGTTGTAATTTGAGGGATTGTTTTGTATTTAAAAGCATTGGAGATTCAGGGCTTCAAGTCCTTCGCGGACAAGACGCGCCTGACCTTTGACCAGGACATCACCGCCATCGTCGGCCCGAACGGGTCCGGCAAGTCCAATCTGTCGGACGCCATTCTCTGGGTCATGGGCGAGCAGCGCACCCGCACGCTGCGCGGCGGCAAGATGGAAGACGTCATCTTCGGCGGCACGGAAAAGCGCGGCAAGCTGGGCTTTGCGCAGGTGTCGCTCGTGCTGGATAACAGCGCTGCGCTGCTCCCGGTGGACTCCGAGGAGGTCACCATTACCCGCCGCTACTACCGCGGTGGAGAGAGCGAATATTATATCAACCGCGAGGCCTGCCGCCTGAAGGATATCCATGAGCTCCTCATGGACACCGGTCTCGGTCGCGACGGCTATTCCATCATCGGGCAGGGCCGCATTGCCGAGATCGTCTCCGGCAAGTCCGGCGAGCGCCGCGAGATCTTTGAGGAGGCGGCGGGCATCTCCCGCTTTCGCTACCGCAAGGAGGAGAGCGAGCGCAAGCTCCAGCGCACGGAGGAAAACCTCCTGCGCATCAACGACAAGGTGGACGAGCTGGAGCTGCAGATCGAGCCGCTGCGCCGCCAGTCTGAGGCAGCAAAAAAGTATCTGGAGCTGCGCGGCGAGCTGAAGGATCTGGAGGTCTCTGTCTGGATGGAGACGCTCGACCGCTTAAAGGATCAGAATGAAACCGTGCAGCGCGACTATGCCGCCGCGCAGGACAATCTGCAGGGCGCGCAGCAGGAGCTTGACCGGCTCTATGCCGCCTCCGAGCACTATCTGGAGAAGATGCGTGAGCAGGATCTCAAAACCGAGGCGCTGCGCGAGGAGATTTCTCAGGCAGAGCAGGCCGCTGCCGCGCTTGACTCCGACTCCGCCGTGCTTCGCGCGAACATGCAGTCCAATGCCGAAAACGTTGCCCGTCTCCGTCTGGAGGCCTCCGAGCAGGCCGACCGCGTCTCTGCGCTCGATGAACAGATCAAAAAGAGCCGCGAGCGTCTGCGCTGGATCTGGCAGGAGAAGGAGCGCATCACCGCTGAGATTCAGCGTGTGGACGAGGCCCTTGCTGCCAACGCGCAGGACGCCGGCGCCGCCGAGAAGGCGTTCGCCGAGCTGCTTCAGAGAGAAAACGCCGCCTCCGCCGCTCTTGCAGAGTGCCGGACGGGACTTACCATGCTTGCTGATCAGAGCCAGATGCTGCTCGACCAGGAAAACGCTGTGGAGTCCGAAAGTGCAGCCGCCTCCCGGCGACTGCTGGAGCTGGAGCAGCAGCGGCGCGATTATGCCGCTGCGCGCGAAAAAGCGGATGCGCGTCTTATGGAGCGCCGCGAAGAGCAGCGCGAGCGCACCGCTGCGTTTTCGAGTGCCGATCAGGCGCTGAAGGATGCGACCGCAAAGCTCACCACGCTCACGGTGGATCTTCGCTCTGCGGAGTCTCGCCTGGCCATGCTCGAGGATCTCGAGCGCGGCTATGAGGGCTTTTCCAAGGCGGTCAAGACCGTCATGCGCGAGCGGGAGCGGGGCGGACTGCGCGGCATTCACGGCCCGGTTGCGAACCTCATTCAGACCGAGGACCGCTATGCGCTCGCGGTGGAGACCGCCCTCGGCGCCTCGGCGCAGCACATCGTGGTGGACACCCAGCGAAACGGCGCTGACGCCATTCGCCTCTTAAAGCAGCGCGACGGCGGGCGCGCCACATTCCTCCCGCTTGATACCATTCGCCCCGCGCGCCTCAGCGACGTGCCGAGCCCCCAGCCGGGCTATATCGGCGTTGCAAGCGATCTTGTCCGCTGCGAGGGGCGGTATGCCGATATTGTTTCCAATCTTCTCAGCCGCACGCTCGTGGCTGAGAATCTTGACCGGGCCATGGCAATTGCCAAGAGCCTGAATAACCGCGTTCGTGTCGTCACGCTCGACGGGCAGGTTGTCAATGCCGGCGGCTCACTCACCGGCGGCAGCGCGGCCCGCGGCAGCGGCATTCTCTCCAGAGCCAATGAGCTCAAGCGCCTGCGCGAGACGCGCGAGCGCCTCACCGCGGAGAAGAACCGCCAGAATGACGCCGTCATCGAGCTGCAGTCCGCGCTGGAGACGGCCGAAACCCTGCTCGATACTGCCCGCGCGCAGACCGAGCAGGCGCAGGAGGCGCTGCATCTGTCTGTTCGGGAGGAGAGTCAGGCGGAGCTCCTGCTCAAAACCGCGCAGGACGCCATGGCCGAGCAGCAGCGCACGCTTGCGGATGTGCGGCATCAGCAGACCAATCATCAACAGCGCATCGAAGAGGCGCGCGACGCCCTCAAGGCCGCCGAGATTGCGCTGCAGCAGGTGCGCGAGGAAAAGGATGCGCAGTCCGCCGGGCGCGAGAAGTTTGACGCTGACCGGCAGGCGCTGGCTGAGTCTCTCGCGGCCTGCCGTGCGGAGGAGGCCTCTCTCGCCGCAGAGCGCGAGACCATTCACCGTACGCTCGAGCAGATTGACAGTCTCTTCAAGGAACTCACCGAGGATCGCGCCGCCCGACTCGAGCAGATCACGAAGGCGGAGTCGGACGAAAAGGACCTCCGCGCCCGTCTCAAGGAGACAGACGGTCGGCTCGCCGCGATGCGCGTGCGCATCGACCAGCAGAAGGAGGCGCTGTCCTCCGCAAGTGCCCGGCGCATGGAGCTGGAAGGGGAGCGCACCCGCTGCGACAAGCAGGCGCAGGAGCAAAACCGCGCCCTTCTGGACATGCAGGCGCTCGTCTCCCGCTTCGAGCAGAAGAAGCTCGCCGCCGACATGGAGGAAAAGCAGATTCTCGACAAGCTCTGGGATACCTATGAGCACAGCCACACTGCCGCACAGAAGCTGCGCCAGCCGATCGAGAGTATGCACAAGGCAAACCGCCGCATGTCTGAGCTCCGCCGCGGCATCGGCGCGCTCGGCACGCCGAACCTCGGCGCGATTGAGGAGTTTCAGCGTGTCAATGAGCGCTACACCTTCCTCACCGGACAGCGGGACGATGTGCTCAAGGCAAAGCGCGAGCTCACCGGCATCATCACCGATATCACCTTCGAGATGGAGCAGATCTTCCGCCGGGAGTTTGCCGCCATCGGTCAGGAGTTTCGCAAGACGTTCCTCGTGCTCTTCGGCGGCGGCAAGGCCGCGCTCGTGCTGGAGGATGAAGAAAATGTGCTCGACTGCGGCATTGACATCAAGGTGCAGCCGCCGGGCAAGGCGGTCAGCGCCATCAGCCTGCTCTCCGGCGGTGAAAAGTCATTCGTGGCCATCGCGCTCTATTTCGCCATATTGAAGGTGCGGCCCACGCCCTTCTGCGTCATGGACGAGATTGAGGCCGCGCTCGACGAGGCGAACGTCAGCCGTTTTGCGGGCTATATGCGTACCATTTCCAAAAACACGCAGTTTCTCGTCATTACCCACCGGCGCGGCACGATGGAGGAGGCGGATCACCTCTTCGGCGTCACCATGCAGGAAAAGGGCGTCAGCAAGATCATCGGTCTGAGTCTGGACGAGGCTGCTAAAACCGTTCGGTAACGGGTAAGATTCCAACAGGAGGGAAATTTGATGGGACTTTTTGATAAATTTCGGCAGGGCCTGACCAAGACCAAAAGCCGCATGGACGAGCAGCTCACCGGCATTTTCGCCACCTATGAGCCCGGGGACGAGGATTTCTTTGAGGAGCTCGAGGAGTGCCTCATCCTCGCCGACGCCGGCACCGAGACAACGCAGGAGGCCATCGACCAGCTGCGCCGCGCGATCGACGAGAAGAAGCTTCGCTCCGGCGCGGAAGTCAAACGCGAGTTTGTCCGCATCCTCACGAAAATGATCAAGGTGCAGGACACCATGCTCCTGCTCACGACGCAGCCAAGCGTGATTCTTATGGTCGGCGTCAACGGTGTGGGCAAGACCACCACCATCGGCAAGCTCGCCTGCCAGCTCGACAAGGAGGGCTATAACGTTCTGCTTGCCGCGGCGGACACCTTCCGCGCCGCCGCTGCCGACCAGCTCACCGTCTGGGCCAAGCGCGCCGGCGTCGATATCGTCAAGCACGGGGAGGGGAGCGATCCCGCCGCCGTCGTCTTCGATTCCATTCAGGCGGCGAAGGCCCGCGGCAGCGACGTTGTCATCGTTGACACTGCCGGCCGCCTGCACAATAAGGACAATCTCATGAAGGAGCTCAACAAGATCACCCGCGTCGTGCGCCGCGAGCTGCCCGAGGCGGACATTGAGACCCTCATGGTGCTCGATGCGACCACCGGCCAGAACGGCCTCATTCAGGCAAAGCAGTTTCTCGACACCGCCGATCTCACCGGCATTGTCCTCACGAAGCTTGACGGCACGGCCAAGGGCGGCATTGTCTTTGCCATTGCCAAAGAGCTGGATCTGCCTGTGAAGTATGTCGGCGTCGGCGAGCAGATTGACGATCTCGTGGAGTTCAAGCCCGCAGAGTTTGTCGACGCATTGCTTTCCTGACAGAAAGCAATGCCGGACACTGCGCACGTTTACCTGGAAAGGAACATACACCCATGCAAATGATTTTAGCCAGCAACAATGCACACAAGATGGTGGAGATGCGCGCAATTCTCGCTGATCTCGGCGTGGAGCTCATCTCCCAGAGCGAGGCGGGCTGCAATTTTGAAGTGGACGAAACCGGCGAGACCTTTGAGGAAAACGCCTATCTCAAGGCCGCCGCGGTCACCAAGGCGACGGGCAAGCCCGCGATTGCGGACGACTCCGGTCTGGAGGTGGATGCGCTTGGCGGCGAGCCGGGCGTGCACTCCGCGCGCTATACCGGAAACCATGAGGATTCGGACGAGGACCGCAACAACCTCGTGCTGAAAAAGCTCGGCGACCTGCCGCTGGAAAAGCGCACGGGGCGGTTCGTCTCCGCCATCTGCTGCACCTTCCCGAACGGGGATGTGCTGCGCGCCCGCGGCACCATGGAGGGTCGGATTCTGTTTGAGGCCCACGGCACGAACGGCTTCGGCTATGACCCGCTCTTTCTCGCCGACGGGCAGGAGCGCTCCAACGGTGAGCTCTCCGCCGAGGAGAAAAACGCCATTTCCCACCGGGGCAACGCCCTGCGGATATTCAAGGAAGAATTGAGGAAGTATTATGCTCACAAGTAAGCAGCGCGCATATCTGCGCGGCATCGCCGCCGCCGAGGACACCATCGTGATCATCGGCAAGGGCGGCGTCACGGAAAACATCATCATCCAGATGAACGATGCGCTCAAGGCCAGAGAGCTGGTCAAGGGCCGCGCGCTGGAAAACTCTCTGCTCTCCGCCCGCGAGGCTGCGGACGCGCTGTCCGAGGCCTGCCATGCTGAGATCGTGCAGGTCATCGGCTCGAAGTTTGTGCTCTATAAGCGCAATGAGCAGAAGCCCAAAATTGAGCTGCCGAAGGCGAAGAAAAAATGAAGCTGTGCATCTATGGCGGGAGCTTCAACCCGCCGCATCTGGGCCATGTTGCCGCCGTGCGCGCGGCGCAGCAGGCGCTGCCGCTCGATGAGGTGCGCCTCATGCCCGCCGCCATCCCGCCGCATAAGCATTTGGCCGCAGGCTCGCCCTCGCCGGTCGAACGGCTGGAGCTCTGCCGTCTGGCATTTGGGAGCCTTCCGGGCGTCACGGTCTCTGATCTGGAGCTGAAGCGGGAAGGGAAGAGCTACACGGTGGACACCGTGCGTGCCCTGCTGCAGGAGGAGTCGAGCGCGGAGCTGTATCTGCTCATCGGCACGGACATGCTCGCCACGTTTGAGGAGTGGTACTGCTTCGAGGAAATCCTCGCCTCCGTCACCCTGCTTGCCACCGCGAGAGACGACGGCGAGCTCGAGACGGTGCAGCGCTGCGCATCCCACCTGCGGGAGACCTTCGGCGCGAAGGTGGTCGTCATCGAGACGCCGCCGCTGCCTGTCTCCTCCACGCAGATCCGCCGCCTGCTCCGAGAGCGCCACGGCGCGGAGTTTCTGCCGGACGCGGTCTATGCGCGCATCATCCAAAAGCGCCTCTATGAGGCCCGGCCCGCGCTCGACTATCTGCGCGAGCAGAGCTATCCGATGCTCTCGCCGCGCCGCGTGGCCCATGTCTGGGGCTGCGAGCACGAGGCGCGCCGTCTCGCCGCGCGCTGGGGCGCCGACGAGCAGGACGCCGCAGAGGCCGGAATTCTGCATGATATCACGAAAAAATTCTCTCTGTCTGAACAATTGCTATTGTCAGAAAAATATGGTATTATAAACGATACGATCGAAATCGGTAATCCCAAGCTGCTCCATGCCAAGACCGGCGCGGCCATGAGCCGCGATCTCTTCGGCGTCCCGGCGCACATTGAGAGCGCCATCCGCTGGCACACCACCGGCCGGGCGGATATGACGCTGCTGGAGAAGATTATCTATCTTGCGGATTATATCGAGCCGACGCGAGACTTTCCCGGCGTGGAAAAGCTGCGCGAGCTTGCCTATTCCGATATGGACGCCGCGATGACCCTCGGGCTCGAAATGAGTCTGCAGGAGCTGAAGACGTACGGCGTCGAGCCCCATCCCAATACCGTCACCGCGCTGCGCTGGCTGCAGGAAGAGGGGGTGCGCGCATGAAATACCATCCTGTCTATCCGGAGGATGAGGAGGAGCAGGGCGGCTTCCGCGAGGATCGCTGGGAGTCTGAGCCCGGCGGCTTCATCTCCGACTCCGCGGTGGAAGACGAGGAATACGGTTTTGTCTCCGAGTATGACGCGCTGCGCGCCCGGGAGGAGCAAGCCTTCTACGGCGAGGCCGCTGAGGTCGAGGAAGAACCGTTTGAGGAAGAGCCTCCGCGCCGCAGGAAAAAGGCGTCGCGGAAGAAAAAGCGCCTGCGCGTCATTCTTCTGCTGCTGATCGCCGCGCTGCTGGGCGAGCTGCTGTGGCTCTATGGCCGGTGGGCGCGCCCGCCGGAGATTAACCGCGAGATCACCAACCAGACGGACGATGCGCCGTTTCGCTCCCTGGCCGGGCGGAAGGACGGGTGCTATACCTTCCTCATCGCCGGCAAGGACAAGGCCGCCGGTCTGACTGACACCGTGCTCGTCGGCATGATGGACACGAAGGAGCACACGCTTCGCTTTGTGAGCATCCCGCGCGACACGGCGGTGAACATCCAGTGGAGCCCGAAGAAGATCAATCAGTATTATCCCGCCGCGGAAAACCGTGGAGAGGACGGGGTAGAGGCGCTGATATCCGGTGTGGAAAACATCATCGGCTATCGCGTGGACTGCTACGCCATTTTCGATGTGGATGTGTTCGTTGATCTGGTGGACACGATGGGCGGCGTATATTTCGACGTGCCGCTCGATATGAACTATGAAGACCCCGAGCAGGATCTCTATATTCACGTCTCTCAGGGCTACCAGAAGCTCAATGGCTATGACACCATGTGCGTCTTCCGGTTCCGCAGCGCGTATCAAAACGGCGATATCGGCCGATTGAACGTGCAGCATGATCTGCTCAAATCCGTCGCTTCGCAGATGCTCTCACTGGGGAACATTCCCAATGTGAAGAAGCTCGTTGACCTCTATGAGAAAAACGTCATCACGAATCTCTCGTCCGGCAACGTCATGTTCTTCATTCAGGAGTTTCTGAAGATGGACGAGGACGACATTGTGTTTGAGACCATCCCTGCGAACTACGGCGGCGAGGTCCACGGCATGAGCTACGTCATCATCTATCTCGATCAGTGGCTCACCTACCTCAACGAATACCTCAATCCCTACACCACGGAAATCACCGTGGACAATGTGGATATCATTTTCGCCACCTCCAGTGGCAATCTCACAGCAACCACCGGGACCATCCGCGGCAATGACCGCTGGTGAAGATCCCAGGAATACGAAAGGGGCAATTACCATGATGCCTGCAAAGGAAATGGCGATCGAAATCGTCAAGGCAATGGACAGCAAGAAGGGTTTGGATATCCGACTACTGCACACCGCGGATATCACGGTTCTGGCGGAGTATTTTGCCATCTGCACCGCCAGCTCTCCCACCCACGTGAAGACCCTCACCGAGGAGATCGATCACATCATGTCCGAGCTGGGCGAGCCCCCGCTGCGCCGGGAAGGCTATCGCTCCGGCAGCTGGGTGCTGCTGGACTTCGGCTGCGTGATCGTGCACGTCTTCATGGACGAGGCCCGCAAATTCTACGATCTGGAGCGACTATGGCATGACGCCGAGACCGTCGATCTCTCCGAGATCCTGAATCAGGAGCCCGAAAACTAAAATTCCATTGTAAAGGTGTGTAAAACCAATGAAATACGATTTTGCTCGAATTGAGAAAAAGTGGCAGGCAAACTGGGAGGAGACCAAGCCCTATGCCGCCATTACCGGCGATCCCCGCCCGAAGTTCTATGGCCTGATTGAGTTCCCGTATCCCTCCGGTCAGGGTCTGCACGTCGGCCATCCCCGTCCCTTCACGGCGATGGACATCGTCTGCCGCAAGCGCCGCATGCAGGGATATAATGTGCTGTTCCCCATCGGGTTCGACGCTTTCGGTCTGCCCACGGAGAACTACGCCATCAAGAATCATATCCACCCCTCCATCGTCACGAAGAACAACATCAAGACCTTCACCGACCAGCTCAAGATGCTGGGCTACGGTTTTGACTGGGACCGCGTGGTTGACACGACCGACCCCGCTTACTACAAGTGGACCCAGTGGATCTTCCTCAAGTTCTTCGAGAACGACATGGCTTATAAGACCACCATGCCCGTCAACTGGTGCACCGGCTGCAAGTGCGTCCTCGCCAACGAAGAGGTCGTCGACGGCGTGTGCGAGCGCTGCGGCAGCCCCGTCGTGCAGAAGGAAAAGAGCCAGTGGATGCTGCGCATCACGAAGTATGCCCAGCGCCTGATCGACGATCTGGACGATGTGGACTTTATCAACCGCGTCAAGATCCAGCAGCGCAATTGGATCGGCCGCTCTGAGGGTGTCGAGGTCGATTTCAAGGTCAGCACCGGCGATACGATGACCGTCTTCACCACCCGCGCCGATACGCTCTTCGGCGTCACTTACATGGTGCTCAGCCCTGAGCAGCCCTTCCTCGAGCAGTGGAAGGACCAGATTCAGAACTGGGACGAGGTTGACGCCTACCGCAAGGAGGCCGCCCGCAAGAGCGACTTCGAGCGCGGCGAGCTCAATAAGGAAAAGACCGGCGTCCGTCTCGAGGGCATCACGGTCACGAACCCCGCCACGGGAGATACGATCCCTGTTTTCGTCTCTGACTACGTCCTCATGGGCTACGGCACCGGCTGCGTCATGGGCGTGCCCGGTCACGACCAGCGTGACTGGGACTTCGCCACCAAGTTCGGTCTGCCCATCATCGAGGTCGTTGAGGGCGGCGATGTGACGAAGGAAGCCTATGTCGCAAAGGAAGACGGCATCATGGTCAACTCTGGTTTCATGAACGGTATGACCGTCAAGGAAGCCATCCCCGCCATGAAGGACTATGCCGAGGAGCACGGCTTCGGCAAGCGCAAGGTCAACTACAAGCTGCGTGACTGGGTTTTCACCCGTCAGCGCTACTGGGGCGAGCCGATCCCGCTCGTCAACTGCGCCAAGTGCGGCTGGGTGCCGATCCCCGAGAGCGAGCTGCCGCTCGAGCTGCCCATGGTCGAGAGCTACGAGCTCACCGATGACGGCGAGAGTCCGCTCTCCAAGATGACCGACTGGGTCAACACCACCTGCCCGAAGTGCGGCGGCCCCGCCAAGCGCGAGACCGACACCATGCCCAACTGGGCGGGCTCCTGCGTCTATTATGTGCGCTATCTCGATCCGCACAATGATAAAGAGTTTGCCAGCAAGGAAGCCATGGACTACTGGATGCCCGTCGACTGGTACAACGGCGGCATGGAGCACACCACGCTCCATCTGCTGTACAGCCGGTTCTGGTATAAGTTCCTGTATGACATCGGCGTTGCGCCGACGCCGGAGCCGTATCAGAAGC
>JAZQDI010000106.1:0-4310 GCA_045546715.1 Oscillospiraceae bacterium
AGAAACGCTCGGCAGAATTTTCAACGTCCTCGGCGACGCGGTGGATAACAAACCCGCCCCCGAGAACGCCGAACAATGGAACATTCACCGTGAGCCCCCGTCCTATGACGAGCTGTCCACCGCCACCGAGATCCTCGAAACAGGCATCAAGGTCATCGACCTCATCTGCCCCTACGCCAAGGGCGGCAAGATCGGTCTGTTCGGCGGCGCAGGTGTCGGCAAGACGGTGCTTATCATGGAGCTCATCAATAACATCGCCAAGGAACACGGCGGTCTGTCGGTGTTCACGGGTGTCGGCGAACGTACCCGTGAGGGCAACGACCTGTACAACGAAATGCAGGAGTCGGGTGTTATCAATAACACCTCGCTCGTGTACGGCCAGATGAACGAGCCGCCCGGAGCCCGTATGCGCGTGGCGCTGTCGGGTCTGACGATGGCGGAGTATTTCCGTGATCAGGAAGGTCAGGACGTGCTGCTGTTCATCGATAATATCTTCCGCTTTACGCAGGCGGGCAGTGAGGTGTCCGCGCTTCTCGGACGTATGCCTTCGGCGGTCGGTTATCAGCCGACGCTTGCCAACGAAATGGGCACGCTGCAGGAACGCATCACCTCCACGCGCAACGGCTCTGTCACGTCCGTGCAGGCGATTTACGTCCCGGCGGACGACCTGACCGACCCTGCGCCAGCCACGGCCTTTGCGCATCTGGACGCGACGACCGTTCTGGACCGCTCAATCTCCGAGCTCGGCATCTATCCCGCCGTCGATCCGCTGGCCTCCACCAGCCGCATCCTTGAGCCGCACATTCTCGGCCGCGAGCACTATGAGACCGCCCGCGCCGTGCAGCGCGTGCTGCAGAAATATAAGGATCTGCAGGACATCATTGCCGTTCTCGGCATGGACGAGCTCGGCGTCGAAGACAAGGCCACCGTGGCCCGCGCGCGCCGCATTCAGCGCTTCCTCTCCCAGCCCTTCCACGTGGCGGAGAACTTCACCGGCATGGAGGGCAAGTATGTGCCCCTGTCCGAGACGATCAAGGGCTTCCAGGCGATCCTCGCGGGCGACTGCGACGATCTGCCCGAGCAGGCCTTCCTCATGGCGGGCACCATCGACGAGGTTTTGAAGAAACGCGAGGTGTAAGCCATGGCGGATAAGATTCATTTACAGGTTGTCACCGCCGGCGGCGTGGTCTTTGACCGCATGGTGCATGTCGTGAATCTCCCGCTGGAGAGCGGCAGCGCCGGCGTGCTCGCCGACCATGCACCGCTCATGGCCGCCGTCACGGACGGCGTGGTCACCTGCGAGTCGGAGACCGAGGGCTTTGCGGCCGTGGCCGTTGGCATCGGCGTTGTGAACGTGGTGAACAATGAGGTCTCCGTGCTGGTCCGCGCCGCCGAGCTCGGTGAGGATGTGGACGTCGCCCGCGCCGCCGCCGCTGAAAAGCGCGCCCGCGAGCGCCTCCAGCACAAGACCGCCGAGGTTGACGCCGCCCGCGCCGAGGCCGCGCTCCACCGGGCCATCGCCCGGCAGAACGCCGCAAATCTGGTAAAGAAACACAGATAAGAAAAGGACCTGCCCGGCAGGTCCTTTTTCATACAGTCGAAAACTTTTTTCGACAGGCGTGGCTTCTCTGAGAAGAAGGTTTTTTGCTGCGCTGGCTGCCGTTTCGTGTTATAATGACTGCATCTCATCTTTCCGAGGCGACTTATGAAGAAGCATCCCGACCGTCGTACCTATCTCACCGAGACGCCGATCCCAAACCTGATCTGGTCTCTCGCTGTGCCCACGATCATCTCCATGCTGGTCACGGGCATTTACAATTCTGCCGACACCTATTTCGTCGGCCGCATCTCCACCGAGGCGACTGCCGCCGTTGGTCTCGTGTTCTCCGTCATGGCGATCATTCAGGCGCTGGGCTTTTTCTGCGGCCATGGTTCGGCCAACTGCCTGTCGCGCATGCTCGGCGCGGGCCGCCGGCGCGAGGCGGACGAGATGGCCGCCACGGGCTTTGCCCTCGCGCTCATCATTGGCGTCATTCTCGCCGTGCTTGGCAATGTCTTCGCCGAGCGCATCGCGGATTTTGTCGGCGCGACGAGCGCCTCCCGGCCGGACACGATGGCCTATATGCGCATCATCCTCATCGGCGCGCCGTTCATGGTCGGCCAGTTTGTCATCAACAATCAGCTCCGCTTTCAGGGCAGCGCCATGTATGCCATGGTCGGTCTCATGCTGGGCGCCGTGATGAACATCGGTCTCGACCCGCTTTTGATGTTCACCTTCGGTCTCGGCGTGCGCGGCGCGGCCATTGCCACGGTTTGCGGCCAGATCACGAGCTTTGTCGCCCTGCTTGTCGGCAGCAGCAGGGGAGAGAACATTCATCTTCGCGCGCGCAATGTTCGCCTGAACGGAAAGAACCTGCTTGAGATCGTCAACGGCGGCGCGCCGTCCCTTGCGCGGCAAGGGCTCGCCGCGGTGTCCACGCTGCTGCTGAACCGCTTCGCACGCGTCTACGGCGGAGACGCCGCCATCGCCGGCATGAGCATCGTCACGCGCGTTCTGATGCTCAATGCCTCCGTCCTTATCGGCTTCGGGCAGGGCTATCAGCCCGTCTGCTCGTTCAACTACGGCGCCGGGCGGCATGACCGCGTCCGTGCCGGGTACTTCTACTGCGTGAAATACGGCACGCTCATGATGACCGTTGCCGGCGCGCTCTGCGTGGCCTTTGCGCCGACGATCGTCGCCTTCTTCCGCGACGATCCCGAGGTCATCCGCATCGGCTCTGAGGCACTGCGCTGGCAGGCGGCGGCGCTGCCGCTGCTCGCGACCTCCGTTCTCACAAATATGATGCTCCAATCCATGGGCAAGGGCGTCAAGGCGTCCATCGCCTCCTCCGCCCGAAACGGCATCTTTTTTCTGCCGCTGATTCTCATCCTGCCGCGCTTTTTCGGTCTGCTCGGCGTGGAGATGACGCAGGCCTGGGCAGACCTGCTCACGTTCTTCCTCGCCGTGCCGTTTGCGTGGAGCGAGCTGCGGAAGATGAAAAGCTGATTTTATTCACGAAATCCGGATAAATATTCATAATATTCAATCGTTTTTTCAAATTTTTTCATGAAAATGCAAATCTAATCTTGCTTTTTTGCTTATTTCAGGTATAATAATCTTTATCCACTTAAATCAAGAGAGAATAAAAAAGAGAGTGAAAGGAGTCTTCGTTCATGAATCAAGAACGCGAAAGACTTGGCAGCCGGCTTGGCTTTTTGATGCTCAGTGCCGGATGTGCCATCGGCTGCGGGAACGTGTGGAAGTTCCCGTGGATGACCGGTCAGTATGGCGGCGGCGGATTCGTATTGGTTTACGTTCTGTGTCTGCTGCTGCTCGGTCTGCCCGCAATGACGATGGAGTTTGCGATGGGCCGTGCCTCCCAGGCCAGCCCCGTTCGCATGTATCAAAAGCTGGAGCGCCCCGGCCAGAAGTGGCACATCCACGGCTACTTTGCCCTGATCGGCAACATTGCGCTCATGGCGTTCTACACGGTCGTCACCGGCTGGATGATGTATTACTTCGTCAAGTTCCTGCTCGGTCAGAGCGCGAACCTCGGCTTTGTGGAGATGATCACAAACCCGGGTGTGAACGTCATTTATCTGCTCATCGCCGTTGTCCTCGGCTTCGGCGTGCTGAGCTTCAATCTGCAGGGCGGTCTGGAACGTGTGACGAAATATCTGATGACGGCGCTGTTCGTCCTGATGATCGTGCTTGCCATCCACAGCTTCACGCTCTCCGGCGCGAAGGATGGTCTGAAGTTCTATCTTGTGCCCGATTTCAGCAAGATCAACGGCTCGGTCATCGTCGGTGCGATGAATCAGGCGTTCTTCACCCTGAGCCTCGGCATCGGTTCGATGGCGATCTTCGGCAGCTACATCGGCAAGGAGCGCAGTCTCCTCGGCGAGAGCGTGAACGTCATCATTCTCGACACCTTTGTTGCCATCGTGGCAGGTCTGATCATGTTCCCGGCGTGCTTCACCTATAATCTCGAGGTCAATGCCGGCCCGGCGCTTTTGTTCAACACCATGGCCACCGTGTTCAACAACATGGCGGGCGGCCGCATCTGGGGTTCCCTGTTCTTCCTGTTCATGGTCTTCGCCGCGTTCTCCACGGAGCTGGCCGTGTTTGAAAACATCCTCGCCTGCGTTCGTGAGCTCACCGGTTGGAGCCGTCCGAAGGGCTGCTTCTACTGCGCGATCGGCATTTGCCTGCTTGCGCTGACCACTAAGTCGGAGGCCCAAGCGGTCTTAGGAAGACAATGACTAGACCC
>JAZQDI010000107.1:0-3814 GCA_045546715.1 Oscillospiraceae bacterium
TGGCGGCAGATCTGCGTGAGCACATCCTCGCCGTCTTTTAGCTCGATGGGCGTGCGTCCCGGGAACATGCCGAAGCAGTGGCGATCGGCCACGACCAGCGCGCCGCTCTCCTCGATGAGCTTCACGAAGCCCGGATCGTCCACCTCGCTGCCGGCAAGGACGACCTTGACGCGGTAGTTGGGCTTTGCGTCCGGCTTTCTCGTTTTGAGCTCCTTCGCCGTCTCGCGGAGCTTCGGGAGGAGCAGATCCTTCGGCGCGCAGTAGGTCGCGAGACACAGCACCGCGAACTCATAGCCCGTGATGGTGGGATTGTCGAGCTTGCGATAGCTGCCGATCTCGTCCAACACGGCGCAGACCTCGTTATGCTCCGCGACAGAACGGCGCAGCGCGTCATCCGAAACGTCGATGCCGTAGGCCTCCGCGAGCTTGTCCAGTACGCGGGCGCGGCACATGCGCGTCATGTGGCGCACGGCGTTCTCGTCCGCCTTCATGGGCGTGTCCACGTGCTGGACGAAGAAGTCGGGGTTATTCTGGCTGCAGGCGCCGAGATGGCTGATGTTCTCCATGCAGCTCGTCATCTGGCTGCAGGCATAGGCGTCGAAGATGCTGTCGAGGAAATTGTATCCGCCCTCAAGCGCGCGCTCGAGCACGGCGCGGCAGAACTCGCAGGAGAGGCTCGTCATGTAATAAGTGCCCATCTCCATGCTCGCCGTGCGCGGGGCGCGCAGGCGCACGGAGAAGCAGCCCGGAAGATTCAGCAGCGGCTCCGGCAGCTGATAGCAGATCGTGCCGAGACAGCGGCGCCCCTCCGCCTTCGCTGAGCGGATGAGCTCGTTGTCCGCGTTTTCCAGCAGGTTTTCAAACCAGATCAGGTGTTTCAGGTCTTTCATCAAACTCCCTCTTTCGTGACACTCGCTCCTGAAAAACCGCGCAGAGGCTGCTCACACCTCTGCGCGATAAAAGGAGGGGAATGGATTTCTGTTGCGTTCGCCCTCATTATAAAAAACAAAACTTTTCTCCGTCAATCAGCCCGCAGCCGATTTTCATAAACTCACAAAAAAACAGTTTGCCATTCGGTGACAGGCAGGGAGAACTGTTTGCCCGTCCGGACAAAATGGCGCAAACTGTCCAAAGCTTCGGACAAAAAAAGCCCCGTCAGAAATTTCAGCTTCTGACGGGGATGATGGCTGCAGTCAGGCATTTTCCAGCTGCGCCTGCGTCCAGCGGTATTCCGGCGCGACGTTATAGATAATCTCGGAGGAGATGCGCGCGCGGCGGCGCAGATTAAAGTCTCCGCCCCGGCGGCACCAGTCATAGGTCACCTGATAGACCATGTCGACGCCCATGGGCGCGAGCACCTCGGCCGGCTCCCGGCTGAGCATGACGCCGGACTGCTGGCAATTGCGCGTCAGGCGGATGAACCAGTCGTCCGCCGCGTGGATCTGCTTGAGATTGTCCAGCTCGCCCATGAGCTCCAGACGCAGGAGCGTGCCCGTGAGCGCGGGGCCGAAATGATAGGCAATGTCAAGATACCGGCAGCAGAGCGCCCACATGCGCTCAAAGTCGTTTTTCGCGTCCATGAAGTGGTTGAGAACCGCCGTTTCGTCCAGCTTGGCCTTGGCGAGAACGTAATCAATGATGTCCTTTTTGCCGGAGAAGGCGGAATAAAATGAGGAACGGGAGAGCCCGGCGGTCTTGCAGATCTCGTTGACAGAGACGTTTTCATAGCCGTTTTTCTTGAAGAGATCGACGGCAGTCCCGGAAATCAGCGCAGAGTGCTTCGACTCCTGAAATGACATTGGAACCCCTCCTTGGACAAGTTGTACAAAGATACGTACAGTATATCCAAAGCGACTGGGATTGTCAAACAAACAGTCGTAATCTGTCCGATCATATGCTATACTAAATTTACCTGCCCGAATGAAAAGGAGGATACCATGAGAAACAGAAGAAACATTTGGATCACGATGCTCTGCGTTTTCGCGCTGCTGCTGGGGCTTTGCAGCGCGGGCTATGCTGCAGAGCCGACCGCCGACTTTCAGTACACCGAAGGGAAGGACGGTCTGACACTCACCGGGTACACCGGAAGCAAGAGCAATCTCACCATTCCCGCCGAGATTGGCGGCAAGGCGGTCACCGCCATCGGAGACGAGTGCTTTCAGGGGAAGATCTGCCTCGAGCGCGTGCACATCCCGGAGGGCGTGAGGACGATCGGGGACTACGCCTTTGAGACGTGCAGCGCGCTGCAGCGTGTCTATCTCCCCGACTCGCTCACCGCCATCGGCGACGGCGCGTTTTCCGGCTGCGGCCATCTGACGCTGGCGGATCTGCAGGACGGTGTCAAGCGCATCGGCAGTGGCGCATTCCTCTGCTGCGACGCGCTGGTGAACATCGAGCTGTCCGAAGCGCTCACGGAACTGGGCGACTTCGCCTTCGCCGGGTGCGAGAGTCTGGCGCGCGTTGCCTTCAACGGCGACAAACTCAAATCCATCCCCGACCGCGCATTTTACGGCTGCAGCGCGCTCACGCGCGTCATTCTGCCGGAGGGTACAGAATCGATCGGAAAGCGCGCCTTTTCCGGCTGCGGGAGTCTCACGAGCTTTTACCACGGCAAGCCGCTCACCGCGCTGGGCGAATACGCCTTTGAGGGCTGCGAAAAGATGACCTCTATGACCGTAACCGCGCCGACCATTCCCGGCCGCGTCTTCGCAGGGTGCAGCGCGCTGGAATATCTCACGCTCGGCAAGGGTGTGAAGACCATTGACGCCATGGCATTTTACAACTCTGGAATCAAGTCTGTGGATCTCGCCGCCTCGGTGACAAAAATCGCGCCCGGCGCGTTTTACGGCGGTTCCGTCACCGGGGTAACGGCTGAGGACAGCCCCGCCTTCACCGTGACGGACGGCGCGCTCTGCACCAAGGACGGGAAAACCCTGCTCGCCTGGTTCCCGGCCGACCCCTATGCCGAGCAGCCGCAGACGGACTTCGCCGTGCCGGACGGCGTGGAGACCATCGCGGACTACGCCTTTGCCTTCGCGCCGCTGCAGCGCATCACGCTGCCGGACAGTCTGAAGGAAATCGGCGCCTATGCCTTCGCAAACGTGCAGGAGCTCGACATGCCGATTCCCAAGGGCGTGAAGGTGGACCCCAAAGCCTTTGACGATCCCGACACGCCCGCCGACGGCGCCGAAGCGCTCGCCAAAGCGGAGCGCGCCGCCGCGCCCACGACCGTGACGACGAAGTCCGCCGCGGGCGACAAGAGTCTCTACCGCGAGGCGGATTTCAAGGACTTCCGCGCGATCGCGCACGATGATTTCGACGCCTGGTGCGAAGACTATCTCGCTCACAACAAGGCGCAGGGCAACCCCATCGAGCAGGATCTGATCCCCTACATCATGCGCTACAAGGGCGAGGTCGTCCCGCACTTCATGGCAATGACCGCCGTGCAGAACCACGATCCGGACATGTGGGCGCAGGCCGCGAACTTCTTTGGCGACGATTTTGAGCAGACCTATCTCATGATGAACCACGGTCTGTTTGCCGAGCTGCGCCGCGGCAAGATGCCGGACAGCCTCGTGCTCTACAGCGGCGTGTATGACAGCCAGCTCATGGCGGCCGCCGGGACCGACACCGTTCCTACGCAGGCGCAGCTGGTCGACGCGATCGGCAACACCTTTACCGACCCCGTCATGATCAGCACCACCACCGACCCGGCTGTCGCCTGCGGTTTCGGAGATACGCTGTTTATCATCAAGTCGGAGGCCAAGCGGTCTTAGGAAGACAATGACTAGACCCAACTCCTTGGGTCACAGGA
>JAZQDI010000108.1:0-2112 GCA_045546715.1 Oscillospiraceae bacterium
CACCAGACCACGAACATCGACGGCAAGGACAAGATCTTTGCCATCTGCAACTGCGACCTCGGCGTGTGCTTTGCGCTGCGCACGAGCCAGCTGTTCAACACGCCGAACCTCTCCGCCTCCGCCTATCGCGCCCATGTGGACAAAGAAAACTGCGTCGCCTGCGGCAAGTGCGTCGAGGTCTGCCCGGCCGGCGCTGTGAAGCTCGGCCAGAAGCTCTGCACCAAGGACGGACCTGTGGAGTACCCGAAGCAGGAGCTGCCCAGCGGGCTCGTCTGGGGCGAGGACAAGTGGAACAAAAACTATGTCACCGACAACCGCAAGAACTGCCACGAGTCCGGCACCGCACCCTGCAAAACCGCATGTCCGGCGCACATCGCCATTCAGGGCTATATCAAGCTCGCGAAGGAAGACCGTTATCTCGATGCGCTCAAGCTCATCAAGCAGGATAACCCGTTCCCGTCTGTCTGCGGCTACGTCTGCAACCGCCGCTGCGAGGACGCCTGCACCCGCGGCAGCCTCGACAAGGCCGTCGCCATTGACGAGATTAAGAAATTCATCGCCGAGCAGGATCTGAATGCCGCGGAGCGCTATATCCCCGACCCGATTCGTCGCCGTCCCATCGACAAGGACTACGAGGAGAAGATCGCCATCATCGGCGCCGGCCCCGCGGGTCTGAGCTGTGCGTACTATCTTGCGCGCATGGGCTATGTGAACGTCACCGTCTTTGACCGCAACAAGGAACCCGGCGGCATGCTCGTCATGGGCATCCCGAGCTATCGTCTCGACCGCAAGGCGCTCAAGGGCGAGATTGACGTCCTGAAGAAGATGGGCGTCAAGTTCAAGATGAACACGACCATCGGCAAGGATATCACCATCCAGAAACTGCGCGAGCAGGGCTACAAGGGCTTCTACGTCGCCATCGGCGCGCAGAAGAGCTCCAAGCTGAATGTCCCCGGCGAGGATCTCACCGGCGTGTTTGGCGGCGTCGACTTCCTGCGTGAAGTGAACCTCGGCAACAAGCCCGCCGTCGGCAAGAAGTGCGCCGTCATCGGCGGCGGCAACGTCGCGATGGACGTCTGCCGCACGGCTGTGCGTCTGGGCGCTGAGACCTATGTCATCTACCGCCGCAGCGAGGCGGAGATGCCGGCTGACAAGGAAGAGGTCGCCGAGGCGAGCGAAGAGGGCGTGAAGTTCCGTTATCTGAACGCTCCCGTGGAGATCGAGGGTGCCAACGGCAAGGTCACCGGCCTGAAGGTCGAGATCATGGAGCTGGGCGAGCCCGACGAGAAGGGACGCCGTGCACCTGTTGGCACCGGCAAGTTTGAGACCCTGAAGGTCAACTCTGTCATCGCCGCCGTCGGTCAGGCCATCGACTGGGGCGAGCTCGACGTGGGCGCATTGAAGACCGGCAAGAAGGGCAACGCCGAAGCCGATCCCATCACCTATCAGACCGCGCAGGACGACATCTTCGTCGGCGGCGACGTCTACACTGGCCCGAAGTTCGCCATCGACGCGATCGCAGCCGGCCGCGAGGGCGCGGAGTCTCTGCACCGCTTCGTGCAGGAGGGGCAGAGTCTCACCATCAGCCGCAACCTCCGCGAGTTCTATGAGCTCGACAAGGACAACATCCTTGTGAATCCTGATTGCTTTGACACCCCGGCACGCCAGCCCATCCTGCACAATCCGAAGAAGGCCAAGAGCTTCCAGCATGACCGCCTCACCTTCACCGAGGAGCAGGTCAAGGCGGAGGCCAGCCGCTGCCTCGGCTGCGGCGTGAGCGTCGTCGACCAGAACAAGTGCATCGGCTGCGGTCTCTGCACCACGAAATGCATGTTCGACGCCATTCACCTCGAGCGCGACATGCCCGAATGCTCCAACATGATCCGCACCGAGGACAAGCCGAAGGCGATCCTCAAGAATGCCGCAAAGCAGGGCGTTCAGGTCATGAAAAAGACTATTGTGAAGAAACTCAACTGATTACGCTTCCATTCCCCTTTCAAGGTGTGCCTCATACCCGCAAAACGGTATGGGGCACATTTTTATGCTCTCGGCATTCTGGGAGTTGTTATCAATGGATTGACCTGTGCCTCTTAACCGGCGATGCCGAAAGCG
>JAZQDI010000109.1:0-4182 GCA_045546715.1 Oscillospiraceae bacterium
TGTTGTCAAACACGGCCTTCATCTGGGCAGGGGTGGTGTCCTTGGAGGACAGACCGTAGCGGCCGCCGAGAATCTTCGCGTGGCGGTCAGACTCGGCAAAGGCAGCGCAGACGTCTTCATACAGCGGCTCGCCGATGGAGCCGGGCTCCTTCGTGCGGTCAAGGACGGAAATGCACTTGACGGTCTCGGGGATCGCGGCGAGCAGATGCTTGACGCTGAACGGACGATAGAGATGCACCTGCACGGCGCCGACCTTCTCGCCGCGCTCATTGAGGTAATCGACGACCTCGCGCAGCGTCTCGGAAACGGAGCCCATGGCGATAATCACGCGCTCGGCGTCCGGCGCGCCGTGATAGTTGAAGAGCTGATAATTGCGGCCGGTGAGGGCGTTGATCTTCTGCATCTGCTCCTCGACAACGCCGGGGAACGCATCATAAATCGGGTTGCAGGCCTCACGGTGCTGGAAGAGGGTGTCGTCATTCTCCAGCGTGTGGCGGATGGTGGGATGCTCCGGGTTCAGCGCGCGGGCGCGGAAGGCGTCGAGCGCTTCCTCGTCAACAAGCTCCTTCAGATCGTCATAGTCCAGAACCTCGATCTTCTGGATCTCATGGCTGGTGCGGAAGCCGTCGAAGAAATGCTGCACGGGAACGCGGCCCTTGATGGCGCTCAGATGGGCGACGGCGGCGAGATCCATGCACTCCTGCACGCTCGCGCTCGCGAGCTGCGCCCAGCCGGTCTGGCGGCAGGCCATGACGTCCTGATGATCGCCGAAGATGGAGACCGCGTGCGTGCCGACGGTACGGGCGGCAACGTGCATGACGGCGGGCAGATTCAGACCCGCGATGCGGTACATGGGCGGGATCATGAGCATGAGGCCCTGAGAAGAGGTATAGGTCGCGGCGAGGGAGCCGGGCTCCAGCGCGCCCTGCATGGCGGCGCAGGCGGCAAACTCGGCGTGCATCTCCATGAGCTTGTCCGGGCGGCCGAGGATGTTTTGCTTCCCGTGCGCGGCCCACTGGTCGGTGTGATCCGCCATCGGGCTCGACGGGGTAATCGGATAAATGGTGGAGACTTCCGTGAAGGCATAGGCTGCGTAGGACGCGGCCTCGTTGCCGTCCATGGACTTGAAAACTTTGTTCTTGGCCATTGCGAAGAACCTCCCATAAAATGAATTCTCAATCTTTTGCGCACAATGCGCTTACTCTGATTAAATTTTAGCACTCTGGGCGGCAACCTGTCGAATTCCAGACAAAGACGAAAACGCGTTCTGAAATTTCGATTCTTTGAAATAAAAAAACCGCAAAAAACGTTACAATTCACTTCCTGCGGGTAGATATTTAGCGATTTAGGACATGAAAGAGAAGTTGTTTTAAATTTACAATAATATATTATGGTAAACTATAAGACGTCGAACATGCGGGCGACCAAAGGTCGCTCCTACAGTTTTCCATTACCACAGGCACAAAAAAGAGGCAGTCAGCAGACTGCCTCTTTTGATGAAATTGCGTTTACTCGGCTGCCTTCTTCTGATAGGCAGCGAAGCGCTCGGCACACTGGGCTTCCGCCTCAGCGAAGAGCTTCTCGGCGATCTCCGGGAAGGTGCGGGCGAGTCCGGCGAAGCGGTTTTCGCCCATCATGAACTCGCGCAGCTTGCCGTTCGGCTCCTTGGTGTCGAGCAGGAACGGGTTCTTCCCTTCCTTGGAGAGCTCCGGATTGTAGCGGAACAGCGGCCAGTAGCCGCACTCGACGGCGAGCTTCTCTTCCTCGATGCTCTTGCCCATGCCCTTGACGACGCCGTGGTTGATGCAGGGCGCGTAGGCAATGATGATGGACGGGCCGTTGTACGCGGCGGCTTCCTTCATGCACTTGATCACATGCTCGGGGTTCGCGCCCAGAGAGACATGCGCAACGTAGATATAGCCATAGGTGGAGAGGATCATGCCGAGATCCTTCTTCGGGGTGGCCTTGCCGGCAGCGGCGAACTGCGCGGAGGCGCCCACGGGCGTGGCCTTGGAGGCCTGTCCGCCGGTGTTGGAATACACCTCGGTGTCCACGACGAGGACGTTCACGTTCGCGCCGGTGGCAAGGACGTGATCGAGACCGCCGTAGCCGATGTCATAGGCCCAGCCGTCGCCGCCGTACATCCAGATGGCCTTGCGGGTCAGGGTGTCGGTGTTCTTGCGGATGTAGTCCACATCGGCGCTGCTGTCCGCCGTGGCAGCAACCGCCGCGCGCACGCGGTCGGAGACCGCAACGGTCTTTTCCTCATCGTCGCCCTCGGCGAGCCACTGCTCCAGCGCGGCCTTGAGCTCGGCGTCCTTCGTCTCGGCGACAACGGCCTCGGCGTGCATCACCATCTGCGCGTGGAGCTGCTCAACGCTCAGCGAGAAGCCCAGCGCGAACTCGGCGTTGTTCTCAAACAGGGAGTTGGAGAAGGCGGGGCCCCAGCCGCGCTTGGTCGTGGTCATCGGGAAGGTGGGCGCCGCGAAGGCGGCAACCTGCGTGCAGCCGGTGGCGTTGGCGACATACATGCGCTCGCCGAAGAGCTGGGTGAGGAGCTTGATATACGGAGCCTCGCCGCAGCCCGGGCAGGCGCCGGCAAACTCGTAAAGCGGCTTCTGATACTGGCTGCCCTTGGCGGAGAAGCGGGTCATCGGGTTCGGCTTCTCGGAGAGCGTCTGGCAGAAATCCCAATTCTTCTGCTCGTCGAGCTGATCGTCGAGATGCGCCATGTCGAGCGCGCCGACGGGGCAGTTGTTGGCGCAGCTGCGGCAGCCCTGGCAGTCCATGACGTCGGCCTGAATGCGGAAGCGCAGGCCCTCAAAGCCCTTGCCCTTGGCCTCCTTGGTGGCGCAGGGCGCCGCGGCGGCCTCATCCTCGGTGAAGAGGAAGGGACGGATGGCAGCGTGCGGGCAGACGAGCGAGCACTTGTTGCAGCCGATGCACTTGTCAATGTTCCAGACAGGCACATTGTCGGCCACGCCGCGCTTTTCATACTTCGCGGTGGCAGTGGGCATAACGCCGTCGGCATACTCCACATAGGTGCTGACCGGGATGTCGTCGCCCTTGGCGGCGTTCATGGGAACGAGCACCTTCTGCACATATTCGGGCAGGCTCTCATCGATGACCTGAACCTCATCCTCGAGCTCCTTCCAGGCGGGATCGACCGGGATCTCCACCATGGCGTTGAGGCCCTGCTCAATCGCCTGATGGTTCATCTGCACGACCTTCTCGCCCTTCTTGGAGAAGCTCTTGACGGCGGCTTCCTTCATGTAGCCCTCGGCCTCGTCAATCGGCAGGACGCCGGAGAGCTTGAAGAAGGCGGCCTGCAGGACCGTGCTGGTGCGGTTGCCCAGACCGATCTGCTCGGCAATGTCGGTGGCGTCAATCGTGTAGAACTTGATATTGCGTTCGGCCAGAATGCGCTTTGCGCGGTTGGGGAGATTGCGCACGAGCTCCTCGCCCTTCCAGCGGGTGTTCAGCAGGAAGGTGCCGCCGGGCTTGATTTCGCTCACCATATCGAAATTGTGGACATAGCTCTGCTTGTGGCAGGCGAGGAAGTCCGCCATGGTGACATAGTAGGTGGAGTGAATGGGCTCATGGCCGAAGCGCAGATGGCTGCGGGTGATGCCGCCGGACTTCTTCGCGTCATACTGGAAGTACGCCTGCACATACTGGTCGGTGTGGTCGCCGATGATCTTGCAGGAGTTCTTGTTCGCGCCGACGGTGCCGTCCGCGCCGAGACCCCAGAACTTGCAGGAGATGATGCTCTTGCCGGTGGTGACGATGTTCTCGCCGACCGGCAGGGAGTGATGCGTCACATCGTCGTTGATGCCGACGGTGAAGTGGTTCTTCTGCGCGCCGAGCATGTTGTCAAACACGGCCTTCATCTGGGCAGGGGTGGTGTCCTTGGAGGACAGACCGTAGCGGCCGCCGAGAATCTTCGCGTGGCGGTCAGACTCGGCAAACGCAGCGCAGACGTCTTCATACAAGTCGGATCGTAGCCATGTCGTTCTGTGAGCCAAGGAGTTGAGTCTAGTCATTGTCTTCCTAAGACCGCTTGGCCTCCGACTTCCGAGACCCCAGAACTTGCAGGAGATGATGCTCTTGCCGGTGGTGACGATGTTCTCGCCGACCGGCAGGGAGTGATGCGTCACATCGTCGTTGATGCCGACGGTGAAG
>JAZQDI010000110.1:0-16203 GCA_045546715.1 Oscillospiraceae bacterium
CGCGGACTTCAAGGTCGGCGCCGGCAAGGGCGTTTACAAGTTCGCCATGGCCATCTCCCCGCTGGACTGCATGGGCTGCGCCGTCTGCGTCGGCACCTGCCCGGCGAAGGCCCTGAGCATGCAGCCGCTGGAGAGCCAGAAGGCCCAGCAGCCCGTGTTCGACTACATGGTCTCCAAGGTCGCGGAGAAGAAAGAGCTGCAGAGCAACAAGTCCGTCAAGGACAGCCAGTTCAAGCAGCCCATGCTCGAGTTCTCCGGCTCCTGCGCCGGCTGCGCCGAGACGAGCTATGCCCGCCTCGTGACCCAGCTCTTCGGCGATCACATGATGATCTCCAACGCCACCGGCTGCTCCTCCATCTGGGGCGGTCCCGCTGCCACCAGCCCGTACACCGTGAACAAGGAAGGCAAGGGTCCCGCCTGGGCCAACTCCCTGTTCGAGGATAACGCGGAGCACGGTCTCGGCATGTACCTCGGCCAGAAGAAGATCCGCGACGATCTGAAGGCCAAGGTCGAGGCCATGATGGCTGCTCCCTCCTGCTGCGCTGAGCTGAAGGAAGCTGCGCAGAAGTGGCTCGATACCTACAATGACGGCGCTGCCAACCAGGATGCCACCAAGGCTCTCATCGCTGAGATGGAAGAGGACATGGGCGACATCGACGGCTGCATCGCTTACCTGAAGGCCAACAACCCCGAGGCGGCTGCCGCTGCTGAGGCTGCCAAGGCCAACGGCGAAGACACCTGCCTGTGCGACGCCTGCCAGCTCGCCAAGCAGATCCTCGCCCAGAAGGATTACCTGAACAAGAAGAGCTGCTGGATCTTCGGCGGCGACGGCTGGGCCTTCGACATTGGCTTCGGCGGCGTCGACCATGTGCTCGCTTCCGGCGAGGATGTGAACGTCTTCGTGTTCAACACCGAGGTGTACTCCAACACCGGCGGACAGGCCCCCAAGGCCTCCAACATCGGCCAGGTCGCGCAGTTCGCGGCTGCCGGCAAGGAGATCAAGGCCAAGAGCCTGTCTGAGATCGCCATGACCTACGGCTACGTTTACGTCGCCCAGGTGGCCATGGGCTCCAACCCCGCCCAGACCATCAAGGCCATCGCCGAGGCGGAAGCCTATCCCGGCCCGTCCCTCATCATCGCTTACGCTCCCTGCGAGATGCACAGCATCAAGGGCGGCATGACCAACTGCCAGAGCGAGATGAAGAAGGCTGTCGAGTGCGGCTACTGGAACCTGTTCCGCTTCAATCCTGCTGCTGAGAAGCCCTTCTCTCTCGACAGCAAGGAGCCCAAGGAAGGCTATCGCGAGTTCCTCATGAACGAGGCCCGCTACAGCCGTCTGACCCGCGAGTTCCCGGAGCGCGCCGAGGGTCTGTTCGCCAAGAGCGAGGAGAACGCCAAGGCTCGTTACGAGCACCTGCAGAAGCTGAAGGCCATGTTCGACGCCTAATCCCAATAAAAAAAGAGCCGCTTCGGCGGCTCTTTTTTATTGGAGACTCGCCGGAAGCGAGTCTCTGGGAGAATTTCCGCCGCGCATGTCGGCGAAAAATCGATTGAATCCCCTGCCGTAAAATACGGCAGGGTTCTTTTTTGGTACTGTACATTTTCCTAGTAAAGTGATATAGTAATAAAGATTGAAATCACCAAGTTTTAGGAGGGGCGAACATGCCCATTGATCGCAGAGAGGCGCTGCGGTATCTCGCCATTGCGCGACCGGACGCGGGGTCTCTTCAGGCCATCGAGCCGGTGGCGGCAGAGCTGGAGGCGGCGGTGACGCCGAAGTTCACCTTTGCCGCCTTCCCGCTGGAGCACACGCCGGAGGGCGAGGCGCTCATCGGCGCGGGGCTGACGCTGCCCGGTGAGATGGCAAAGACGATGCTGAAAGACTGCTCCCACGCGGTGCTGCTGCTGTGCACCCTGGGCGCCGGGTTTGAGACACTGCTTCGCGCCGCGACCGCGCGGAACATGGCCAAGGCCGCCATGCTCGACGCCTGCGGCAGCGCCTATGTCGAGGCCGGGTGCGACGAGGCGGAAAAGGCCGTCGCCGCGCGGTTTCCGGAGAAATATCTCACGGACCGGTTCAGCCCCGGCTACGGGGATCTCCCCCTCTCGCTGCAGCCGGAGCTCTGCGCCGCGCTTGACGCGCAGCGTCGCCTTGGCGTGACGGTGACGGAGAGTCTGCTCATGGTCCCGACCAAAACCGTCTCTGCCGTGATCGGTCTTGCGGATACGCCGCAGCCCGCGCGCATCCGCGGTTGCGGCTTCTGCACGCTGCGGGAGACCTGCGCATTTCGGAAAGGAGGCACCACCTGTGGCGCTGCTTCAACTGACAAGTGAATTTCTGATGCTCGACGGCGGCATGGGCACGACCCTGCAGGCCATGGGTCTGCCGCCCGGGGGCGTGCCGGAGCTGCTAAATCTGAACGAACCGGAGATGATCGCCTCCGTGCACCGCGCCTATGTGGACGCAGGCGCACAGGTCGTCTACACCAACACCTTCGGCGCAAACGCGCTGAAACTCCGGCGCACGGGCAAGACCGTGGACGAGATTGTCTCCGCCGCGGTGCGTCTGGCGAAGGACGCCGTGGGTGAACGCGCAAAGGTCGCGCTCGACGTGGGGCCGCTCGGCGAGCTGCTGGAGCCGATGGGTCAGCGAACATTTGAGTCGGCATATGACCTCTTCGCGGAGGTCATGCAGGCGGGCGAGTCCGCCGGGGCGGATCTGATCGTGATCGAGACGATGTCCGACCTCTATGAGACGAAGGCCGCCCTGCTCGCGGCAAAGGAAACCACCTCCCTGCCCGTTTTCGTGACGATGAGCTTTGAGGAGAGCGGCCGCACCTTCACCGGCTGCACGGTGGAATCCATGGCGCGCACGCTGGAAGGTCTCGGCGCGGACGCAATCGGCGTGAACTGCTCGGTCGGACCGGATCAGCTCAAAGACGTGCTTACCGTGCTGTGCCGGAGCACGCGCCTGCCCGTGATTGCAAAGCCGAACGCCGGTCTGCCCGACCCGGTGGACGGAAGCTACAGCATGGGGCCGGCGGAATTCGGCAAAATCCTCTCGGAATACGCCGATCTCGGCGTGACGATCTTCGGCGGCTGCTGCGGCACGACGCCGGATTATATCCGCGCACTGGCGCGGGAGCTGAAAGATAAATCGCCCTCGGCGCGCTCCTATGACGCCGTGAGCTTTGTATGCACCCCGGTGACGCCGCTGCGCATTGACGGCGTGCGCGTGATCGGCGAGCGCATCAACCCCACGGGGAAAAAGCGCTTCCAGCAGGCGCTGCTGGAAAACGACATGGACTACATTCTCGAGCTCGCCGTACAGCAGGAGGACGCGGGCGCCGCGATTCTGGACGTGAACGTGGGCTATCCCGGCGTGAATGAGGCGGAAATGCTGCCGCGCGTGGTGAAAAAGCTGCAGAGTGCGGTGAGTCTGCCGCTGCAGCTCGATTCCTCCGACCCGAAGGCGCTGGAGGCGGGACTGCGCGTGTATAACGGCAAGCCCGCGGTCAACTCCGTGAACGGCGAGCCGGAGGTCATGGACCGGATTCTCCCGCTCGTGAAGAAATACGGCGCGTCCGTCGTGGGACTCACGCTCGATTCCGGCGGCATTCCGCAGACGGCGGCCGGCCGCGTGGAGATTGCAAAGCGCATTCTCGCCCGGGCGCTGGACTACGGCATTCCAAAAGAGGATCTCTATATCGACTGCCTCACGCTCACCGTCTCGGCACAGCAGGAGCAGGCTATGGAGACGCTGCGTGCCGTGCGCACCGTGCGCGAAGAGCTGGGACTGCAGATCGTTCTGGGCGTTTCCAACATTTCGTTCGGTCTCCCCAGCCGCAATCTCATCACACAGAGCTTTCTCACGCAGGCGATGCACTGCGGGCTCACGCTCCCGATCATCAACCCGAATCTCACGGAGATGATGGACGCGGTGGCGGCCTTCCGCGTGCTCTCCGGCGAGGATGCGGGCAGCGCGGACTTTATCGCGCGGTTTGCCGCGCAGCCGGCGCAGACGGTGAAGACACCTGCGCAGAGCGAGGAGCTCACGCTCGAGAACGCCATCATGCGCGGCATGAAGGGCGACGCCGGGCGCATTGCAAAGGAGCTCATTCAGAGCGAAGCGCCGCTCAGTCTCGTGGAGCACCGGCTCATCCCGGCGCTCGACCGCGTCGGCGAGGATTATGAAAAGGGCGTGCTCTTCCTGCCGCAGCTTTTAAGCGCGGCGCAAGCGGCGCAGAGCGTGTTTCAGGTCATTCGTGAGGCCATTGCCAAAACGGGCGAGGCACCGGTGAAGAAAGGCAAGCTCGTGATCGCCACCGTGAAGGGCGACATTCATGACATTGGCAAGAACATCGTGCGCACGGTGCTCGAAAACTACGGCTATGACGTGATCGATCTTGGCCGCGACGTGGCGCCGGAGGCCATTGCGCAGACTGTGGAGGAGGGCGAGATCCGTCTCGTCGGCCTCTCGGCGCTCATGACGACGACGCTCCCCGCCATGGAGGAGACCATCCGTCTGCTGCACGCACTGCCGAACCCGCCGGTCATCATGGTGGGCGGCGCGGTGGTCACGCCGGAATATGCCCTGCACATGCAGGCGGACTATTACGCCAAGGACGCAAGAGAAGCGGCCGAAATTGCAAAGAAAGTATTGGGATAACAGCATGGACATTCGCAATTATTTATCACAGGGCAAAACCTTTCTCTTCGACGGCGCCATGGGCACCTACTACGCCTCCCTGCCGGAGCGCGAGCAGGTGCGCTGCGAGGAGGCGAACCTCCTCTATGCCTCCGAGGTGCTGGACATTCACCGCGCCTATCTCAAGGCCGGCGCCATGGCGCTCAAAACGAACACCTACGGTCTGAGCGAGGACTTCGCCTATTCGCAGACGGCGGAGGCGGAGACGATGCTCCGCGCCGGATGCCGTCTCGCGAAAAGCGCGGCGGCAGACTATGACGCCATCGTCTTCGGCGACATCGGCCCTGCGCCGGACGGCGGCGCGCGCACGCCCGAGGAGTGCTTCATCCGGCAGGCGGATCTGTTTCTGGACGAGGGGATCACGCATTTTCTCGTCGAGACGCTGAGCACGACTGACGGCATTGCGGAATTTGCAAAGCACGTCAAATCCCGCTGCCCGGAGGCCTTCATCATTGTGTCCTACGCCGTGGGCTACGACGGTGTGTCGCGCGACGGTCTGCTCGGTCAGGCGCTCTATGACCGCACCCGCGCCATGCCGGAGGTGGACGTGACGGGCTTCAACTGCGGCTCCGGCCCCCACCATCTGGTGAAGTTCCTGCGCACGCTGAAAACCGACGGCGCGCCGATGATTGTCATGCCGAATGCCGGCAACCCCACGGTCGTCTGCCGCAAGACGGTCTATCACGGGACGCCGGAGTATTTCACGGAGAAGATGCAGCAGGCGGCTTCCCTGCCCGGCGCGCAGATTCTCGGCGGCTGCTGCGGCACGACGCCGGAACACATCGCGGCGCTGAAGGCCGCGCTCGAGGTGCACCCGCCGGTTCGCGTGACGGTGACGGAGCGCGCTCCCGCAGCCGAGGCCGCGAAGAGCGAGCGCAACCGTTTCTGGGAACGGCTGGAGAGCGGAAATCGCGTGATCGCCGTGGAGCTCGACCCGCCCGTGGACGATGAGATCGGTTTCTTCCTCGACGGCGTGAAGACGCTGAAAAATGCCGGGGCCGACGCCGTGACCATTGCGGACTGCCCCATTGGCAGACCGCGCGCCGACAGCAGCATGCTCGCCGCCAAGGTGAAGCGCGAGCTCGGCATGGAACCGCTGCCGCACATGACCTGCCGCGACCGGAACCTGAACGCGACCAAGGCGCTGCTGCTCGGTCTCACGATCGAAGGCGTGCACAACGTTCTGCTCGTGACGGGCGACCCGATTCCCTCGGAGAATCGCGACGAGGTGAAGAGCGTCTTTAACTTCAACTCCCGCAAGCTCGCGCGCTTCGTCTCGAGCCTGAACGAAACCGCGCTGCGCACACCGTTTCGCATGTTCGCGGCGCTGAACGTGAACGCGCGCAACTTCTCCATCCAGCTCGATCTCGCGAAGGAAAAGGAGGAGGCCGGCGTCTGCGGCTTTCTCACGCAGCCGGTGCTCTCGCCGGAGGCAGTGGAGAATCTCCAGCGCGCCCGCGAAGCGCTGCAGGGCAAAATTCTCGGCGGCATCTTCCCCGTCGTGAGCCACCGAAACGCCCTGTTTCTCAATAACGAGGTCGCGGGCATCCGCGTGAGCGATGAGATCATCTCCCGCTACGAGGGCAAGGACCGCGACGATTGTGAAAAGCTCGCCATCGCCCTTTCGCTCGAAACGGCGGAACGCATCGCGCCCTATACCGACGGTCTTTACTTTATGACGCCGTTCAAGCGCGTGGGGCTGATTGAGAACATTCTGAAGCTGCTCTGATGCGTCCGGACGCGAAACGCAAAACCTTAAATATTCGTCTATATTCCAGATTTTGTTGAAAACTGCTCTCAAATTTGCTAAAATATGTTGATTGTTTTCATTCCCCCTTAAAGGAGCGCTTTCTATGAAACAGACCGCCAAACGTCACATCGCGTTCTTTCTCGTTGTGGTGCAGCTTTTTGTGCTGTGCCCGTTTCTCGTGCCCGCTGCGAAGGCGGCAGAGCCCGAGTCGGAGACGCCCGCGCTGAACAAAACCGTTGTCGGCACGGTGAAGTTCCAGTCGTTCAACTTCCTGGGCGACAATGACACCGGATCGGACGGCGTGGACTACACCAGCACGTTCTATTATACGGACGATTATTTCTCTCCCTCGGCGATTCATGAGACGAATTCCACTGATCTGAAATGGTCAGATATGACGGCGAGTGAGATGTCGCTCGCATCCATGTCGTTCGATTTTGCGACGGCTGCCTATGCCACCAACGTAGGAAACGTTAAGACCGCGACAAGCCGGACCTGGGACAATACAGACTACTCCGACAAGGCAAAGAATGCCCGTGATCTGCTCACAACCTGCGGTTTTACGGGCTTCGAGGCGTACGACTATGACCACGCCCCAACGAATGACTCCATCGCCTACGTCATCGCACACAAAAAGATCACTGTGTGGGATGAGACCGCAAACACCAACAAGGAATTCACGCTCATCGCCGTGGGCGTGCGCGGCGCTGGCTACGGTGCGGAATGGGCCTCGAACGTGACGATCGGCGACACGGCGACAAACAAGCTTCCGGCCAACGGTCGCCACTGGGGCTTTGACAGCTCTGCTGTTGAGATTTGCGACAGGATTCAAGCCTATCTGCGTGAAAATAACATCACGCAGGACGCGAAATACTGGATCACGGGCTTCTCCCGCGCGGGCGCCACGGCGAATCTCGTTGCCGGGTACGTCACCGACGGAGCGGCGAGCACCTATCATACGCGCCAGCAGGATGTGTTTGGCTATACCTGGGAGTGCCCGCAGGCCGCCAGCACCAATGAAAACGCTCTGAATTATAAGAATATTCATAACATCCTCAACGCCATGGACGCCGTGCCGAAAGTGTCCCCGGACGCATTCAAGCACCAGCGCCTCGGCGTGGACTTCGTCATGCCGTACTACGGCAACACAACCACGACCGATAACGAGACTTACTACACGCAGATGCGCGACGTTCTCAAGACCATCGCCGTCGGCGCGTATAACTACGGCGGCGAGTCCTACACGGAGGATCCGCTTATCCACATCACCGATCCTTCGCAGTACCCCTATAACCGCACAATGCGTGTCCGCACGATCACAGCGACGCAGCTCATTGGCGACGCGATCGACGGTGTGCTGATGGATAACTTCGGCACGGTGGACGCCACCGGCAGCGCGCAGAAAATCAGCGCGAAACATATCGATGAATTTATCGACGATCTGATCAATGTCTTTTTGGTGTCCGGCGCATGGAACGGAAAGATCGGAGCCAGCAATACGACAACTGCGCTCAGTAACAGGACGAAATTCATTTCTAGCTTCCAGAGCGACTTCCGCAATGTCCTTGGCTATCTGCTGGACTATTCCGGCCCGGCCTTCCTCGGCATGGTGGATGCGCTGATTGATGCAATCGGTGAACAGCTGAGTCTTACCAACACCGCTACCAACATCGGCGTCGGTCTGGCGTTTTTGAATTTCTACAACTATCCGACCAGCACCTACGTTTTCCCGACGCTCGGCATTTTTAACGATCCGTGGGTCGGTAAGATTTCGTGGCGAAACCGTTCCCGCAGAGAGGTGCTCGTGGAAGAGGCGCAGCCCGTGGTGAAGAACGTTATCCGCAAAATGGTCGGCGACTTCGTGGATCCGCAGGGCATCACGCGTACGCAGTTTGAAAGCAGCATGGATCACTTCGTGGAGCTGGTCGTGAACCTCTATGCCGACGAGCTGTCGCGTTACAATTCCAACTATTTTGGCACCTCGCTTTATTACATGTGGCAGATCCTCTGCACGCATGAGCAGGAGGTCGTCATGTCGTGGATCAAGTCCCTCGACCAAAACCACATCAACCGCGGCTACCGCACACTGACTGTGCCCAAGGGTACGGATGTGAAGCTGTACCTGTGCCGCAGCGGATACGGCGAGACGCTGGGCTTCGATACGAACGCTCCGCTCGTCGCCGAGGTGAAAAACGCTGCGTTCGTGCCGCTCACCGACCCGAGCGGGACGCAGCAGCAGACGCTCGATGACCGCATCTCCGTCACTGAAAGCGGCTCGAACATGGTCGTCCGCTATCCTTCCCTGCTGGATCTCCGGTTCGACGTGACCACCGATACAAAGATCACAGATCTCAATTTCTCTCTTTCGGACTACCGCACGAATGCCATGGCGACGGCGCTCTCCGACGGAGAGAAGCAGTATGATCCCGCCCAATTCACATCCTCAAACTACACGCCCTTTACCTCCAGCGGTGCGTACACATGGAATACGCTGTCGAGCAGCAACAGCATTCCGCTCGACACAAACGAGACGCTCTCCATCACGGCGCGGCACACGGCGAGCTACAACGAAAACGACACCTCGTCGAACCTGTTCTACAACATGCGCAAGCACGGTGACACGACGCGAGTGATCGATTTCAACAACGTCACAACGGTTGCAAGCGACGCGCAGACCCTGAGCGATCAGACCAGCTTCAACGGTCAGTTCCAACGCAATGCAACCACCAAAACCGTCACCTATCAACTCTCTGCCGCAGCACCGTCCGTCAGCAGCAGGCAGCTCAGCAGCCAGTTCACCGCGGCAGACACCGCAGCCGTGACGCACTCCTCCATCGGCAGACTCAGTCAGGACGAATCGCTCACAGTGGTCCCCGCCAGCAGCGTCTACTATGACGATGATCTCACCGGGCAGACCTTCACCAGCGACGGCCACGGCTACAGCAGCGACATCGACGACGCCGCTGTCTCGAAGAGCGCCACCGCCGTCTCCGGCACGATGTACTATACCTTCTACGGCTCAGGCATCGACGTCTACTGCACCACGGACAGCGAGAGCGGCTATGTCTCCGCCGCCGTGTTCAGGGGCGCCGGCGCGGACGCCTGCGTCAAGGACAACCGCGTGGGCAGCGCCCAGACGGTGAGCAACAAGTCCTCGGAGGGAACGCGCTACAACACCCCAACGATCAGCTTCACCAACTTGTCTACCGCGGAGAATCAAGGCAATCCCGACACCTACACGCTCAAGATTGTCGCAAACGAGGGCGCGAAGTTCAAGCTCGACGGCGTGCGCGTGTATCACCCCGTTCAGGCGAACAGTGCAGCCGAAGCGGCACAGACCGAGGCCGGCGAGGGCAACGTGCTCTATCTGAATCTGCATGAGATGCTCGTGAACACGGACGCGGATGGCTTCTCCGTCGTGAAACCGGAGAATCTGAACGAAGGCTTCGACAAGAACACCATCTCCGGTGTCCTGTTTATTGACGATGCGGGAAAGCTCGCAGAGAAGACGCACTATGACGCAGACGGCGTCTGGCATGAGGAAGAATTCGATCTCTATGCCACGCAGTTCGACGCCTACAAGAACAACAGCCCGAACAACGAGATCTATCTCGCCGCTGCTGCGAAGGACGAAGACGGTAATGATGTGACGCAGGCCATCACCTTCCAGGTGAACACCGCGAAGGCTGCACCCGGCTCCACAATCTACGTCGGCATGAGTGCGCCGGAGACGGGCCGCGGCGAGGTGAACATCTCCGGTTCTAATAACGGAGATAAGAACGTGACCTCCGTCATGGACATGTATTACGGTATCACCGTTCCGACCGGCGGCAGCATCACGATCACGAACACCGGCACCAGCCTCATTTCCCTCACGAATCTGAAGATTCCGAATGCGGCAGACGCCAAGAGCATCGAATCGCTGCCCGCGCCGGAGAGAAAGCTTGCCATGCGTGCGTTCTTCCTGCCCGTGACGACGGAGACCGTCGAACTCGCGGCGGCAGAGACTGAGGAAGTCGTCATTCCGGAAGAGCCCGTGATCCCTGAGGAGACCGCGGCGCCGGAGGAGACGCCCGCACCGACGCCCGTTCCCACACCCGCGCCGACGCCCACTCTCACCCCTGTTCCGGCGCCGACGCCCGCACCGACTTCGAGCATTCAGGATACCATCAGCCGACTGTTCAGCTCCTTCGTGAGCAGCCTGTTCGGCAGCTTCTCCCGCCTGTTCGGATAATTTCACACAGCGAATCCCCGGTTTCGGCGAAACCGGGGATTTTTCTATTGTGCCCTGCACGCAGTGTCTGGTATAATGAATTTAATATGGGTATAAAGGAGAACCACGCCATGAGACAAAACGCGAAACGAACGCTCGCCGTTTTTCTGGCGACACTGCAGGCTCTGCTGCTTCTGCCGCTCTCCGCGCTTGCCGCGCCGGAGGCCGCCCCCGTGCGGAACGAGACCATCGTCGGCACCATGCAGTTCGGCACCTTCAACTTCGCCTCCGGCGGCACGGCGCCCGACGGGAAAACTGCCTGGGAGGGCGGCGATTACGCGAAGGCGTTCGTCTATTCGGACGATTACTTTGCCGCGCCCGCCTATGACGCCGCGCCCGCGGCCAAAGCGCTGACCTGGCGGGAGCTGCCTGATCCCGCGCTCGTCTCAGCCTCGGCAGATCTCGCGCTGGCGGCCTTCGGCTCGAACGAGGAGACGGACAATTATCCGCGCTACTCCAAGAACGCAGAGGCGTATCTGCGCAGCTGCGGATTTGACCGCATTGCGGTCAATGAGGACTTTGAGCACGAAAACGCCTTCAACGCCCTGCCCACGAAGGACAGCGTCGGCGTGGCGATCGGCAGGAAGGAAATCACCGTGTGGGACGCGGCGCAAAAGCAGAACCGCACCTGCACGCTCATCGCCGTGGGCGTTCGCGGCGGCGGCTATGGCGCGGAGTGGGCCAGCAACGTGACGCTCGGCGAGACCGGACGGCACGACGGGTTTGAAAGCTCGGCACAGAAGATTCTCTCCACCCTGCGCGACTATCTCAGCGACAGCGGTCTGAGCGCTTCGGACGACGTGAAATACTGGATCGCGGGCTTTTCCCGCGGCGGCGCGATCGCAAACCTCGCCGCCGGAGACATCAGCAGCGCGCCGGAGACCTACTTCGCCAAGAAGCAGGACGTCTACTGCTACACGTTCGAGTGCCCTGCCGCGGCAGTCATTGACGAGGATCCGGACGGCACGGTTTTCCCCAACATTCACAACGTTCTCAACCGGCTGGACCCGGTGCCGCGCGTGTCGCTGCCGGAGTTTGGAAACGGGCGGCTCGGCGTGGACTACACCATCCCGGATCACGCATCCACCGACCGGATTGACGAATACTACGCGCGCATGTATGCCATTCTCAAGGTGCTCGCCCCGGGCTACGGCGCCGATCCCGACCCGGTGGTCTCCGGCGCAGACCCTGAGGTCTACCCCTATAACGCGAAAATTCCGATCTACGATTTCAGCCTCACGGCGCTGATCTCCAACCCCTCTGAAACGGGGCTCGAGGTCTACCACGACTGGCAGGGCACGCCCATCGGCGACCCGGCGGAGGACGGCTACGCCCTCTATGTGGACGAATACCTTGACAAATTTGTCGCCGCCTTCGGCGCCAGCAAGGCATGGGACTACAACGCCCGGTTCCCGAACGTGGAGATTCGCAACACCGACCCGATGACGCACCGGGCAAAGTTCGCCGCGAACGGCTATCAGGAGGCCATCCGCACGATCGTGGGCAATGCGCTCGCCGCGCCCGGCGCCGCGCTGAAGGACATGTTCGGAAACATCTCCGGCGCCCTCCCCTCGATCCTCCTGCCGGCGGCGAGAATGCTCGTAAACCTCGTTGCAAACTATGATCTCTATCCCCGCGAGGGCGCGGCGGCGGACATCGCCGCGGACGTGGAGACGGTGCTGTATAACATCCTGCTCAGCTCCGGCATGTTTAACGGCAAGGAGGACGCGCTGCGCGACGCGGCAAAGACGCTCGCCCCGCCGGTGACGCGCCTGTTTCTCTATGACCGCGTGAACTACGGCTCACAGTATCTGGGCACACTCCTGAAATACGCGGGCAGCATGCTCACGACGCACAACTCGGAGCTCGTGGCGGCGTGGAACCTCTCGCTGGACGATAATTACACCGGCGGCTACCGCGAGCTCACCGTGCCGCTCGGCACTGAGGTAACGCTCTATGAATTCCGCCCCGGCGTGGACGACGCCCTCTCCATGGACGGGCGCGGCGCGATGATCGCGCAGGTGAAGCGCGGTGAATTCGTCTCACGGCTCGATGAGCGCGTGACCGTGACGGCGCAGGGAGAGACGCAGACCGTGCGCTATCCCGCGTTTTTGGATATCCGCGCCGAGGTACGTCTGGCAGACGGCGGAAGCACGGCGGATCTCCCCTTCCATGTGCAGGATCTCTGCCCGGACGAGACCGGCATGAGCATGACCGCGGCGCTCGAGCGCGACGCCGCGACCGGAAACATCACTTCCAATCATCTGCAGCAGACGCTTGCGCCCTTTGACTCTCCAGAGGCCGCAAAGCTCAACGCCCTCTCGGACGAAACGGCCTATCCCCTTTCGGGTGACAGCGCCCTGCTCATCACCACGGGCCGCTCCACCAATTCTATTGACGGCGCCGTGACGGGCAAATATGCCGTCGCCATGCGCGTCGGCGACCAAATTGCGGACCGCGTGGCCGTGCAGGAATACAGCAGTGAACCGAAGCTGAACGGCAGCAATACCTCTATCGCCGACGCGGCGGATCTCACAGCGGCGGCAAGGATCGATTCCGGTACTCTGCTCCTCCCCGGCAGCAGCATTTATTATGACGACGATCTTGCGCCCGGAACCACCACCGCGCCGACCGACAGCGCCTGCAGCGTCGTAAACCAGACCACGGTGGACAGCCGGAGCGCGGACGGGCGCACCACGGCAAAAACGCTCTGCTTCCGCTTCACCGGCAGCCGAATTGACCTCTACTGCACCGGGCGGCAGGACGGCGGCTATCTGCTCGCCTCCGTCCGGGATGAGAACGGCAATATGATCCGAACCGGTGATAAAGCCGCAATTCAGATCGGAAAATGCCATTCAGACGAGACGCGCTATAACGCCCCCACTCTCTCCTTTGACGGACTGACGCCGGGCGAGACCTATGTGCTCGAGCTCACCGCCGTGCAGGGCGCGAACTACACGCTTGACGCCGTTCGCGTTTACAATCCCGCCGGGGATGACGCCCGCTTCCTGAGCGTGCGCTCGCTGCTGCAGAGCGGAAAGGCGGCCTCCTTCAGAACCGGCAGCGCCCAGAGCGCGGCGGATTCCTCCGGCAGCGCAGTGCGGCTCGGCGCGGGTGAGGCGCTCGCCTTCCGCGTGCAGCCAGGCTATGCCGTTGCTCTCGGACTGAGCGCGCCGGAAAACAAGGGCGCGGGCAGTCTCACCGTGACGGGCGGCGACAACGCTGCCTCGCTCACAGTTTCCACCGTAACGGATACCTATTACGCCGCCTCGCCGGACAAGGACGGCAATGTGATTCTCTACAACAGCGGAACCGTACTCGTCAGTGTCAGCAGTGTCCGGCTCACACCGGAGGGTGACGCCGCCCCGGCGGACGGCAGAGCAGTGTCCGCGCCGGACAGTCTCGCGGCAAGCGTCCGCGCCTTCGTCGGGAAGCCCGTGACGAAAAACGCCGCCCCGGCGGACGCCGAGCCGCTCGAGGCGCTGGTGCGCGGTCTGCTCAGCCAGTACGCCAAGGCGCTGCTGCGCAATGTGCAGATCCTGCTGAACAAAACCTGACCGCAAAAAACAGGCCGTGCGAAGCTTCGCACGGCCTGTTTCCGTTGATTTCATTACTTCTTGAAGATGCTCACAATGTAGTTCCAGACGTTCACGGCGGTCTCGCCGACCTTCTGGAAGAAGTCCTTCACCGCGCCGGTGAAGCCCTCCATCTTCTCGCTCATGGAGAGGAACTTCTTGAGCGAATCCTGCACGGCACGGACCTTTTCGAGCAGGGCGCTCGTGTCGAGCTTCTCAAGCGAGCGGACGAGACTCACGAGCTGGTTCATCTGCGCGTCCGTGAGCGTGACATCATAATTGTCCGCGATATCGGTGATCTGGCTTCTCAGCTCATCGTCCGACATTTTCACGGTCTCGTCCAGGATGAGCTTGAGCTCGTTGACGATCTCCACGCTGTCGGCGTCGCCGATCTCCTGCGCCAGATCCGCCGTGACGGCGAGCTCCTGCGAGCTGACTTCCTTGGCCGTCTCATCCAGCGGCTCGCCGGTGATGACCTCATACGCCTTGTAGATGCCCGTGAGGGCGGCCGTGCCGGAGACCTCAAACGGCGCGGCGACGATGACCTTTGCGTCCGTAATGCCGGCGGTGGCCAGCGCGCTGATGTACATGGAGGCGGTGCAGTAGGAAATGTTCTTCGTGTCTACGGTGATGTTGTTGCCGCTGCCGAGCACCTCCAGATAGGTGCAGGAGATGGCGCGCGAGCCGATGGCAGCGTCGGACACGAGGCCCTCCAGATACTGCCGTTCGTCCGCGTTTGTGACGATGAGCTCCTCCACATCCCCGCGGCTGACGCCGAAGATGCGGTAAACCTCGTCAATCTGCTCGTTTGTGAGATCTGCGCCGAGCGTCACGCGGGTGTCCCCGGCGTCGGCGGCGAAGGCGTTCGCGCCGAGGGACGCAAACAGCGTCACCGCCAGCACGAGCGCAAGCAATTTCTTCATGTTCTTCAATGGAATGTCCCTCCTTTTTGGGATATGCGTAGTATATGACGCAAATGTGTCCGAATTGTTTCGCAGTTCTTAAAAACTTGAGAACAGAAAGACCCCGTTTTTTCGGGGTCTTTCCATTTGCTGTCAGGTTTTATCCCGATAGAGGAACGTGACAATCTGCCCGCGGGTGCAGGGATTGTTCGGGCTGAACGTCGTCGCGCTCGTTCCGGCGGTGATCTCGTTTTTCACCGCCCAGAGGACGGCGCTGTAGTAGTAATCGCCGCTCTTCACATCCCCAAACGGGTTTTTCGCGTCGACCCTGCTCTGCCCCTCGCTGCGCCAGAGGAACGTGACCACATGCGCTCGCGTGCAGGGTGCGTTCGGGCTGAACGTCGTCGCGCTCGTGCCCTGCGTGATGCCCTTCTCCACTGCCCAGAGGACAGCGCTGTAGAAGTAGTCGCCCGACTTCACGTCCGTGAAGGGGTTCTTCGCGCCGGCGGGTTTCGGTTCGCCCGCCGCGCGCCAGAGGAAGGTCACGACCTGACCGCGCGTGCAGGTCGCGGCGGGCGAGAAGGTCGTCGCGCTCGTTCCGGCCGTGATCTGCGGCGTCTGATTTACCGCCCAGAGCACAGGGTCATAGTAATACTGGTCCTTTGCCACATCCTTGAAGGGATTCTTCAGCGCAGGCGCCGGAGTCTCTGTCGGTGCAGGTGTTGCTGTCGGCTTTGGCGTCGGCGCAGGTGTTGCTGTCGGCTTTGGCGTCGGCGCAGGTGTTGCCGTTGGCTTCGGCGTCGGCGCAGGGGTTGCCGTTGGCTTCGGCGTCGGTGCAGGGGTTGCCGTTGGCTTCGGCGTCGGCGCAGGTGTTGCCGTCGGCTTCGGCGTCGGCGTGGGCGTTGCAGTCGGTTTCGGCGTCGGCGCGGGGGTTGCCGTCGGCTTCGGCGTCGGCGCAGGCGTCGCAGTGGGTTTCGGCGTCGGCGCGGGGGTTG
>JAZQDI010000111.1:0-2773 GCA_045546715.1 Oscillospiraceae bacterium
GCGATCACCGTCACGAGACGGAACGCGGTGTTCATTGCCGCGACCTCCACGATGCTCACAGTGTGGTTCAGGAAGGAGAAGGGGTGGATGGCGTGGATGATGTAGAATACGCCGCCGCAGACCACGGCGCCCAGAATGTCGATGAGCAGATGCGCCACGGCCGTCTTCACGCCGTTGGCGTTCGCGCCCAGCGCGCCGAGCAGCACGGGCAGCGCGCCGCCGATGGCGATACCGAGCAGCAGCGGGAACGCCGCGCCGAAGGTGATCGCGCCGGTCATGCTCAGCGCCTGCAGAATACCGACTGCCGCCGCGCTCGACTGGATGATCGCGGTGAACACCGCGCCGACCAGAATGCCGAGCATGGGGTTGGTGAGGTTCTGCATCAGATTCAGGAAGGTCTCGCTGCTCTGCAGGGGCTTGACCGCCTCGCTCATGGCGCTCATGCCGAACATGAGCACCGCAAAGCCCATGAGGATATCGCCCACATGGTGGTGCACCTGCTTTTTGGAGAACTTGCGCAGATAAATGCCGATCACGGCGATGATGCCGGTGATGGCCGTGGTGCTCAGCAGCTGAATCCAGCCGCTGCCGCCGCCCACGCTCGAGAGCGTGACGATCCAGCCGGTGATGCTGCTGCCGAGAATCGAGCCGAGAATGACGCTCACGGCCTGGCTGAACTGCATGAGCCCGGAGTTGACGAAGCCGACGCACATGACGCTCGCCGCGCTCGACGACTGGATCACGGCAGTGACCAGCGTGCCGAGCAGAATGCCGCGGAAGCGGTTGCTCGTCAGACGATACAGCACGACCTCCAGCTTGTTGCCGGCGACGAGGTTCAGACCGTCGCCCATGAGGGTGATGCCGTAGAGAAACAGGGCCAGACCTCCCAGCAGGGAGATGACATTTAACATACTCATAACAGAATCCTCACACTCTCTTTTTGTTCAATAGAAAAACAGTGCGCCTATAATTGTTCATTATCATTATAAGAGATGCGGTTGTAAAATACAAGTTAAATCTAGGTTAATGAAAAGAGCCTGCCAAACGGCAGGCTCAGCTTCTGTCTCACAGAGTTCGCCGCCCGCAGGCAGCGAAGAAATCAAATCATTTTTGTGCCGGAACTTGTTTCGGTGCAAAAATACTTCTCGCGCAGGGGCGTTCGCTGTTATCGTGAGCTTCGCTCACAGCCCAGCGAATGCTCCGGAGTGCAGTCTCACCAAAAAGAGAGCCCGTCTCTGACGGGCTCTCTTTTTGATTGTTTAGTGGTGGTCGCCGTGCAGCGGATAGTGGATGTGCAGCAGCTCGTGGGCGCGGCCCTGCATGAGCTCGTCGTACACATACTGCAGCGCGGGGTTCTGCTGCGGGATCTTGAGCTCCAGACGGTCGTCTTCCTTGAAGATGGCCTGGAAGCGCTCTGCCTTGCGGGCGTTGGAGGCGGGGGGCTGTCCGCCGCCGCCGATGCAGCCGTTCGGGCAGGCCATGACCTCGACGAAGTGGAAGAACTCCTCGCCGCTCTCGATCTTGGCGATGAGCTTGTCGGCATTGCCGAGACCGTTTGCGACCGCGATGCGCAGCGTCAGATCGCCGGCAGTGACCTCGAAGGCCTTGATGCCCTCGAGACCGCGCACGCCGCACTCGGCGATGGTCTGGATCGTGTCGGGCGAGGCGTCCGCCAGCACGCGGCGGATAACCGCCTCGGTCACGCCGCCGGTGACGCCGAAGATGACGCCCGCGCCGGTGTAATCGCCCAGCGGATCGTCCGGATCGGAGTCGGGCAGATTCTTCAGATCCATGCCCGCTTCCTTAATCATCTTCGCGAGCTCCTGCGTGGTGATGACGAGGTCGATCAGACGCTCGCCGTCCTTCTCCAGCTCGGGGCGCTGCGCCTCGAACTTCTTGGCCGTGCAGGGCATGATGGCGACGGAGTAAACCTTCTCGTCCTTAAACTGCTTGCGGATGAGCGCGCCGAACATTTCCATGGGGGAGCCGGCGGTGGAGACCTGCGGCATCAGCGTCGGGTGCGCCTTCTCCACGTGCTGAATCCAGCCGGGGCAGCAGGAGGTGAACAGCGGCAGCTTGTCGCCGTTTTTGACCTTCTCGAAGAACTCGGCAGACTCTTCCATGATGGTGAGGTCGGCGGTGAGGTTCGTGTCATACACCACGTCGGCGCCGAGGCGCTTGAGCGCGGTCACGAGCTTGCCGGTCACGGCGGTGTCGGCCGGCATGCCGAACTCCTCGGCGAGACCGACGCGCACGGACGGCGCGAACTGCACGACGGTGCGCTGGTTCTTGTCATGCAGCATGGACCAGAACTGCTTGATCTGGTTGTTCACGGTGATGGCGCCCGTCGGGCAGACGGCGGCGCACTGGCCGCAGCCGACGCAGTTGGACTGCAGCAGCGTCTTGCCGAAGCCGGGGGCGACGACGGCCTGCTTGCCGCGCATGGTGAAGTCGATCGCGCCGATGTTCTGCACCTCGGCGCACATGCGCACGCAGAGACCGCAGAGGATGCACTTCGAGGGATCGCGCACAATGCAGGGGCTGGAGTGGTCCGCATATTCGCGGCTGTAGGTGTTGTGCTTGAAGCGGGAAGTCGGAGGCCAAGCGGTCTTAGGAAGACAATGACTAGACCCAACTCCTTGGCTCACAGAACGACATGGCTACGATCCGACTTCGCAGAGACCGCAGAGGATGCACTTCGAGGGATCGCGCACAATGCAGGGGCTGGAGTGGTCCGCATATTCGCGGCTGTAGGTGTTGTGCTTGAAGCGGG
>JAZQDI010000112.1:0-11919 GCA_045546715.1 Oscillospiraceae bacterium
CGCCTCCGGCCGCACGGCGTATCTCACGATCGGGGGTCAGGCCATCCCGGGCGCGGAGGCAAGAGCCCTCTTTTCCCTGCGCTCGACAGCGTTCACAGTGGACTATGCGCTGGGTGAATTTGTCTTCACCGTGCGCGGCAGCGGTCACGGCGTGGGCATGAGCCAGTACGGCGCGAACGTGATGGCGAAGGGCGGCGCCGATTATGTGCAGATTCTCGCGCACTACTACCCCGGAACGGTGCTGGAATGAGGCGAAAAAATGCTGCAAAAAAGCGCGTTTTCCTCTTGACAGAGCGCATTTTCGATGATAGAATGTCATGGCCGCATTGAGTGGGACAGCAAGTGGATTCGTCCCTCCCACAAGAGCGAGACTCTAAACGAGAGGCAGGTGCAGAGAAAGTGAAGCACGCAATCATCGAGACCGGCGGCAAGCAGTACCGCGTGGCCGAGGGCGACGTGATCTTCGTTGAGAAGCTGAACGTCGAGGCCGGCGAGGCCGTCAAGTTTGACCGCGTTCTGGCCGTCATCGGCGAGGAGGGCACCGTGTTCGGCAAGCCCGTCATCGAGGGCGCGACCGTGTCCGCGAGCGTCGTGAAGAACGGCAAGAGCAAGAAGATCCGCGTCTACAAGATGAAGCCCAAGAAGGGTTATCGTCGCACGCAGGGTCACAGACAGCCCTACACGAAGGTCCAGATCGAAGCCATCAACGCTTGATCCCCTTCTCACCCGATACTGACACATGGAGGTGTAACACTTTGGCACATAAAAAAGGCATGGGCTCCACCAAGAACGGCCGCGACAGCGAGTCGAAGCGCCTTGGCCCCAAGAGAGCCGACGGTCAGTTCGTTCTGGCCGGTAACATCCTCGTCCGTCAGCGCGGCACCAAGATCCATCCCGGCGTGAACGTCGGTAAGGGCAAGGACGACACCCTGTTCGCCCTCGTCGATGGCGTTGTGCGTTTCGAGCGCAAAGACAAGGATCGCAAGCAGGTCTCTGTTTACGAAGAGATCGCCCAGTAACAAATGCGATTGGGGTCGGTGAAAACCGGCCCCAATTTTTAATCTGAGAGCACAGGAGGAAACCGACATGGCCTCTTCTTTTGTAGATAAAGTCACGATCACGGTGCGCGCCGGGGACGGCGGAAACGGCGCCGTGACCTTCCACCGGGAGAAATACGTGGCGGCCGGCGGGCCCGACGGCGGCGACGGCGGGCGCGGCGGAGACATCATCTTCACCGTGGACGACAACATGTCCACACTGATGGACTTTCGCTACAAGCGCAAATATGTCGCCGGAAACGGCCAGCCCGGTCAGGGCAAGCGCTGCTCCGGCAAGGTGGGCGAGACGCTGCGCATCAAGGTGCCGCGCGGCACGGTTCTGCGCGACGCGGACTCCGGCCAGATCATGCACGACATGTCCACCGGCGAGGATTATATTGCCTGCCGGGGCGGGCGCGGCGGCTGGGGCAACCAGCACTTTGCCACCCCCACGCGGCAGGTTCCCCGCTTCGCCAAGCCCGGTCTCCCCGGCGAGAGCCACACGATTCTGCTGGAGCTGAAGCTCCTGGCGGACGTGGGTCTGGTGGGCTTTCCCAATGTGGGAAAGAGCACGCTTCTGTCCGTCGTGTCGAAGGCGCACCCGAAGATTGCAAACTACCACTTCACCACCCTCTTCCCCAATCTCGGCGTGGTCTACGTCTCCGAGGGCTCGAGCTTCGTCATGGCGGACATTCCCGGCATCATCGAGGGCGCGAGCGAGGGCGCGGGTCTGGGGCATGACTTCCTGCGTCACATCGACCGCTGCCGTCTGCTGGTGCATCTGGTGGATGTGTCCGGCAGCGAGGGGCGCGACCCCGTGGAGGACTTCGAGGCGATCAACGCAGAGCTCAAGGCGTATAACAGCGATCTCGGCAGCCGGCCGCAGATCGTCTGCGCGAACAAGTGCGATCTTCTCGGCGAGGAGCGCGATAATCTTGAGCGTCTGAAAGCGCACGTCGAGGCGCAGGGCTATGAATTCTTCGAGCTCTCCGCGGCGGCGCACATGGGCACCAAGCCGCTCATTCAGGCCATCGGCGCGCGGCTGCAGGAGCTGCCGCCCACGCAGGTCTACGAGGCGGACTACGTCCCGCCCGAGCCGGAGATCGGCACGGCGGAGGATGTGGAGATCCGGCATGTAGACGATTTCTGGATCGTGGAGGGTCCGTGGCTGCAGCGGCTGATCGCCGGCATCAACTTCGGCGACTACGAGTCGAGAATGTATTTCGACCGCGTGCTGCGCGAGTCCGGCATCTTCCAGCGGCTGGAGGATATGGGCGTCCAGGAGGGCGACACCGTGAGCATGTACGACCTCGATTTTGAATATCGTTACTGATAAAAAGGGCTTGTTGCACAATTCAAATGGTTCCACTATGTGATTCTGTGGATGTAGGGGCGGGGCCCCCGCCCGCGCAGAGCGGATCCAATACAAAAACAGCGTGAGGCGAATTCGCAGTTTGGTGCGAGCTCGCCTCACATTTTTGTGAATCTTCACTTTGACCTGCCGGGAGAGGCAAGCCTCTCCCCTACATACAACCATGGATTGCGCATTTTGCGGTAAGCGTTTATTTATTCTTCCGGGAAGATGATCGTGATCTTCGTCCCCGCGCCGGGCGCGCTCTCGAGGGAGAGCGCCGCGCCGTGAAACTGCGCGCCGTGCTTGACGATGGAGAGCCCCAGCCCCGTGCCGCCGATGGCCTTGGAGTGGCTCTTGTCCACGCGGTAAAAGCGCTCAAACACGCGGCTCTGGTGCTCTGCCGGGATGCCGACGCCAGTATCGGACACCGTGAGATAGGCGCAGCCGCCGCGCTGTCCGGTCTCGACCGTGACGCTGCCGCCGGGGACGTTATACTTGATCGCGTTGTCGCAGAGGTTATACACCATCTCGCCGAGCAGCCGCCAGACGCCCGTGACCGTAACGTGTGCCCCCTCCTGCCTGAGGCGCACCAGCTGCTTATCCGCCTGTGTGCGCAGGCTGTCGAGCGTGTCGGACGCGAGGTCGAAGAGATCCACCGGCTCGCGCTCGGGCTCATAGCCCTCCTCGTCCAGCCGGGAGAGATGGATGATATCGTTCACGAGGTCGATGAGCCGCTGGCTCTCGCGGTAAATGTCGCCGGAAAACTCGCGCACCTTGTCCGGCGGGACGTTCCCCGCCGCCATGAGCTCGGCAAAGCCCGAGATGGACGTGAGCGGGGTTTTCAGCTCGTGCGAGACGTTTGCGGAAAACTCCTTGCGCAGGCTCTCGCGCTCGGCAATCTGGGCGGCGATGGTCGTCTTCTGCTCGCGGATGCGCTCGAGCAGGGGCGTCAGCTCCGGATAGGGCGCGGCCTCGGCGCCGTCGAGATCCATGGCGTTGATGGGGCGGACGATCTTGCGCGAGGCGCGAAAGGCCGCCGCGAGCGAAATGAACAGCACCAACACGATCACCCACAGCACCGGGCTCACGGCAATGAGCGCGCTGCGCACGGCGCTGAGCGGCCGGCTCAGACGCAGCACCGTGCCGTCGGCGCAGCGGCGGGCATAATACATCGTCTCCACGCCGCTGCTCGCGCTGCGGCGGATGCCCTTCCCCTCCCCGTCGGCGAGGGCGGCGCGCACCTCGGCAAAGCCGCTCTGGTTGGCAGGACTGTCGAAGACATTATCATAAATCACGCTGCCGTCCGGTCGAATCCACGTGACGCGGTTGACCGTGCCGAGGGAGTGGAGATAGTCCTCTCCCCCGATCATGAGTCCCTGCTCGGCATACTCCGCCTCCTGATTGAGAGCGGCGTATGTCTCGTCCTCCGTCTGCAGATACTGGAGGATGAAAAACAGCACCGTGCACAGCGCGAGCACCAGCACGCCCACGAGCATGCAGGCGCGGAAGATCGTGCGGCTCATGCGGGGCGGTCCTCCAGCCGGTAGCCGAGACCGCGCACGGTCTCAATGAGCTTTCCGGCGGGGCCGAGCTTTGCGCGCAGGGTGCGGATGTGCACGTCGAGCGTGCGGTTTTCGCGCTCCACGCCGAGACCCCAGACCTTGTCCATGAGCACCTCGCGCGTGAGCACGCGGCCCTGATTTTCCAGCAGCAGGCACAGCAGCAGAAACTCCTTATACGTCAGCTGCACGCGCTCGCCGTCCACGAGAATCTCATGCCGCTCCGGGCAGACATAGAGACTGCCGACGCGGTATTCCGCGCAGGCGGTTTTTGCCTCGGTGCGGCGCAGCACGGCGCGCACGCGCGCGACCAGCTCCATCATGCCGAAGGGCTTGGAGATATAGTCGTCGGCGCCAGCGTCAAGCCCCTGCACGCGGTCAAACTCCGTGTTTTTCGCCGTCATCATAATGACGGGAATGTCTGCCGTAGCAGGATCTCCGCGCAGCCGGCGGAGAATGGAGATCCCATCTTCGCCGGGGAGCATGATATCGAGCAGGATGAGCGCGGGTTTTTGTTCGGACACCGCCGACCAGAACGGCTCCGGCTCGGAAAATCCCTGCGCCTGGAACTGCTGGCTCTCCAGCGCATATTTGACAAGCTTGCGGATGCTGTCATCGTCCTCAAGAAGATAAATCAAAGTCTTCACCTCTATCCAGAATGTTAACATACGCCTTCCTGTTTTACCAGTCATTTAACATAGATTTAACCCTGTACGGTGGCGTATTTCACACTTGGCGGATAAAATAAGAAAACCAAAAGAAAAAGGAGACTCTCAATATGGGTGTTTCGGAAGTGATCGCGCTGCTGAGCGGCGTGGCGCTGTTTCTCTTCGGCATGTCTCTCATGGGAGACGGGCTCAAGCAGGTCTCCGGCGACAAGCTGGAGCCGATTCTCTTTCGCCTGTCGAGCACACCGCTGCGCGGCGTACTTCTCGGCACGGGTGTGACAGCGGTGATCCAGTCCTCCTGCGCGACGTCGGTCATGGCGGTCGGGTTTGTCAACTCCGGTATGATGAAGCTGCGGGAGGCCATCCCCGTGGTTCTCGGCTCTATTCTGGGCACGAGCATCACCGGCTGGGTGATCTGTCTGAGCTATATTGAGGGCGGCGGCAGCTTAAAGAGCGTGCTCTCCACGGCGACGCTCACCGGCGTGGTCGCGGTGATCGGCATTGTACTGCGCATGTTCTCCAAAAATCCGACGCATCGTCATGTGGGCGACATTCTCATGGGCTTTGCCGTTTTGATGTTCGGCATGAGCACCATGTCCGGTGCGGTGGGCGGTCTGGGCGACCAGCCGTGGTTTACGAAAACGCTCACGAGCCTGTCCCATCCCCTGCTCGGCATCCTCGTGGGCGCGGCGTTCACGGCGCTGCTGCAGTCGGCGAGCGCGGCGGTCGGTATTCTGCAGGCGCTGTCGGTCACGGGCGCGATGACGCTCGACGCGGCGCTGCCGCTGCTGTTCGGCATTACGATCGGCGCGGCCTTCCCGGTGCTGCTCTCGGCCGTGGGAGCGACCGTGCAGGGCAAGCGCACGGCGTGGGTTTATCTCGTGGGGAGCTTCATCGGCGTGATCGCAATGGCTGCGGTGTTTTATATCGCCAACGCCGTGCACCCCTTTGCGTTTTTGGATCAGGTGATGGATCCGTTTTCCCTCGCGGGCGTGAACACGCTGTTTCGCTTTGTGATGACCGTGCTGCTCATGCCGCTCATTGATCTGATCGAAGCGGCGGTGCACGCCATCGTGCCGGATCGGGGCAGCGAACGGGAGGACCCCGGGCTGCGGCTGGAGGAGCGCTTCCTTGCGCACCCGCCCCTCGCCATCGAGCAGAGCCGCCTCACGATCAACGCCATGGCGGAGCTCTCGCGCAAGGCGCTGGAAACCTCCTACGCACTGCTTCGCAACTATTCGGACGAGGGCTTCCAGACGGTCACGGATCTGGAGGCTGAGGTGGACCGGTATGAGGACGTGCTGGGCACGTATCTGATGAAGCTGACCGGTCGGGAGTTTACGGCGCAGCAGTCGGGCGAGGTCTCGAAATTCCTGCACGTGATCTCCGACTTTGAGCGACTGAGCGACCACGCGCTGAACATTGCCGAGAGCGCGAAGGAGCTGCACGAGAAAAACCTCTCCTTCTCCGGAGGCGCGCAGCATGAGCTGGCCGTGATCATCGGCGCGGTCTCGGAGGTGACGCGGCTTGCCGTGCGCGCGTTTGAAAACGAGGACCTCGCGGAGGCCGAAAAAGTCGAGCCGCTGGAGGAGGTCATCGACGATCTCTGCGACGAGATGAAGCTGCACCACGTCGAGCGTCTGCAGAAGGGCGTCTGCACGATCGGGCAGGGCTTTGTGTTCAACGATCTGCTCACGAACTTCGAGCGCGTGAGCGACCACTGCTCCAACATCGCCGTGGCCATGCTGGAGCTGTCCGTCGGCGCGTTTGACACGCACGAATACCTCGAAAAGCTCCGTGAAAAACGCACGCAGAGCTTCCTCGCCTACTTCGAGGACTACCGAAAAACGTTTGAAATTTAAGAAGCAAAACGGATCGCCGGGAGGCGATCCGTTTTTGATTGGGACGGGGCGCCGAGGGCATCGCGCTCCACTGTCATCCTGAGCGGAGCGAAGCGGAGTCGAAGGATCTTGCCGCCGCAGTAACGCTCTGCCAGGATCCCTCGGCAAGCTCGGGATGACAGGATTGGTGCTCGGGATGGCTCCCCCTCTTCATTGACTTTATGCCGTACTGACGGTAAAATGAATGTATCTCCATCGAAAGGAATACACTGGTTATTATGACAGACATCATCACCATTCTGGCCGGAGAGCTGGGGCGAAAGCCCGAGCAGATTGCGGCCGTGGTCACCCTGCTGGACGAGGGAAACACCATCCCCTTCATTGCGCGCTACCGCAAGGAGCTGCACGGCGCCATGGACGACACCGCCCTGCGCACGCTGGAGACCAGACTGCAGTATCTGCGCGGTCTGCAGGAGCGGCGCGAGACCGTGCTCTCCGCCATTGAGGCGCAGGAAAAGCTCACGCCGGAGCTCAAGCAGGCGATTGAAAACGCCGCCACGCTCGCCGAGCTGGAGGATCTCTATCGTCCCTACAAGCCCAAGCGGCGCACCCGCGCCACCATCGCGCGCGAGCAGGGGCTCGCTCCGCTCGCGGAGCTGCTCTTCCGGCAGGACCGGGACTGCCCCGATCCGGGGGAGGCTGCAAAAGATTATGTCAACCAAGACAAGGGCGTGGAAACCGTGGAAGCGGCGCTCGCCGGCGCGAGCGACATCATCGCCGAGGAGATCAGCGACAGCGCGGAGCTTAGAAAAAAGCTCAAGCAGCTCATCGCGCGCGAGGGCGCGCTGCGCTCCGAGGCCGCCTCGGAGGAGGACAGCGTCTACCGACTCTACTATGACTTCTCCCGCCCGGTCTCAAAGCTGCAGGGGCACCAGATTCTCGCCGTCAACCGGGGCGAGAAGGAGAAGTTTCTGCGCGTCTCGCTGGAGCTGGACCACGACCGCGCCATGCAGACGGTGTACCGCACGGTGGTGCAGCCGGGCACGGCCGCGATGGACTTTGTGAAAGCCGCGGCGCTCGATGCGTATGATCGGCTGCTCTTCCCCTCCCTCGAGCGGGAGACGCGCTCGGAGCTCACAGAGCGCGCCTGCGACGGCGCGGTGTGCCAGTTTGCGCTCAATCTCCGCCCGCTGCTGATGCAGCCGCCCGTGAAGGGCAAGGTGACCATGGGTCTCGACCCCGGCTACCGCATGGGCTGCAAGGTCGCCGTCGTGGACGCCACGGGCAAGGTGCTCGACACGGCGGTGGTCTATCCCACACACGGCGAGCGGCAGAAGCTGCAGGCGATCGACACGCTCTCGAAGATGGTGCGCCGCCACGGTGTGGAGCATCTCGCCATCGGCAACGGCACGGCCAGCCGCGAGACCGAGCAGATGGCCGTCGAGCTCATCCGGCAGGAAAACGCGCGCGGCGCGCATTTGAGCTACATGATCGTGTCCGAGGCGGGCGCCTCGGTCTATTCGGCGAGTCCCCTCGCGGCGGAGGAGTTTCCGCAGTATGACGTGAATCTGCGCAGCGCCGTGTCCATCGCGCGCAGACTGCAGGATCCGCTGGCGGAGCTCGTGAAGATCGAGCCGAAGGCCATCGGCGTGGGACAGTATCAGCATGACATGCCGCCGAAGCAGCTCGACGCCGCGCTCGACGGCGTGGTGGAGGACTGCGTGAACGCCGTGGGCGTGGATCTCAACACCGCGAGCCCCTCCCTGCTGCGCCGCGTCTCGGGACTCACGGCGGCGACGGCGAAGAACATCGTGACCTACCGGGAGGAAAACGGCGCCTTTACCAGCCGCGCGCAGCTCAAGAAGGTGCCGAAGCTGGGGCCGAAGGCCTATCAGCAGTGCGCGGGCTTTCTGCGCGTACCGGAGAGCAGGAACGTGCTCGACAACACGGCCGTCCACCCGGAGAGCTACGACGCTGCCAAGGCGCTGCTCGCCCTCACGGGACACACGCTCGCGGACGTGAAGGCCGGCGGTCTGGCCAATCTGCCGCGCGAGGTGGAGCTCTACGGCGCCGGAAAGGCGGCGGCGGAGCTCGGCGTCGGCGAGCCGACGCTGCGCGACGTGGTGCAGGAGCTGACAAAGCCGGGCCGCGATATCCGCGAGAGTCTGCCGCAGCCCATCCTGCGCACGGACGTGATGGAAATGAAGGATCTGCGCGAGGGCATGAAGCTCACCGGCACGGTGCGAAACGTGATTGACTTCGGCGCGTTTGTGGACATCGGCGTGCATCAGGACGGTTTGGTGCACATCTCGGAGATTGCCGACCGGTATCTGGAGCATCCGTCGCAGGTGCTGTCCGTGGGCGACGTGGTGCAGGTCGTGGTGCTGGGCGTGGACGAGAAGAAAAAGCGCATCAGCCTCTCGATCCGTCAGGCGAAGGACTGAGCGATACACACTGCCGATTGTGTTAATTAATTTTTTTAATCCAACCGATTGACGCGGCGCGGTCTTCGATGGTACAATACTGTAAATAGCTATAGTCTTCGGCGAAAGGAGGGCGGCAGCCATGAGAGGAAGCCAAAGCGGCGCGGTATATTCCGATCTGCGTCAGCTGGTGTTTCATGCCGGAGAGCACTTTCCGCAGACACAGTTTTTCGTGAGCAGCGACCCGGAACTCCCCTTTGTGACGGGGCAGGCGCTGCTGGACGCCTGCGGCCAGTTCGGCAGCTGGATCTCCCGCCGGGGACAGACCGGCGCGCACGTGGCGCTCCTGGGGCCGACAAGCGCGGCTTGGCTCACCTGCTTTTTCGCCGTGGTGAGCAGCGGCTGCGCGGCCGTGCCGCTCTATTACGGCTCGCCGACGGAGGAGCTCGCCTCCTGCCTCTTCCGCTCGGACAGCGTGATTCTGCTCTATGACAAGAGCTGCGAGAAGGAAGCCCTCTCGCTCAAGGAGGGGCATCCCGGGCTGGAGATTTTCGAGATGCACGCCATGCTCTATTCGCTCGACACGGTGGATGACAGCTTCTTCCCCATTCTCGCGCCGGACGATCTCTGCGCGCTGTTTTTCACCAGCGGCACGACGGCGCAGAGCCGCTGCGTCATGCTTACCAACCGCAACACCGGCGTCATGGCCACCGCGGCGATGCAGGCGCTGCCGCTCTCCCCGAAGGACACGGGGCTGAGCGTGATGCCGCCGAGCCATACCTTCGAGCTGATGACGAACATCATCGGCGCGCTGCACTGCGGCGGCACGCTGCACATCAACCAGAGTCTGCGCACGGTGAAGGCGAATCTGAAGAAATACGAGCCGACCATCATCGTGACGGTGCCGCTTTTGCTGCAGACGCTGCACAAGGAGATTCTGCGTCAGGTCAAGCGCAAGGGCAAGACCGAGCAGTTTGAAAAGGCGCTGAAGGTCAGTCGGATGCTGCAGCGCTTCGGGCTGGACATTTCCCACCAGCTGTTTTCTGAGGTATATGAGACGCTGGGGCGCAATCTGCGCTACTTCGTCTGCGGCGGCGCCGCGCTCGACCCGGAGCTGATCCGCTTTTTCGGCGATCTGGGCGTGACGGTGCTGCAGGGCTACGGGATCACCGAGTGCTCCCCCATCGTGGCCTTCAACCGGCCGGAGAACAACCGTCCCGGCTCGCTGGGGCAGATCTTCCCCTGCTGCGAGGTGCAGATCATCGACGGAGAAATCTGCGTGCGCGGCGAGAGCGTCTCGCCCGGATACTATAACGATCCGGAGGCCACCGCCGCCGCTTTTCGGGACGGCTGGTTCCACACCGGCGATCTCGGTCATCTCGACGCGGACGGCTTTCTCTACTACACCGGCCGCTGCAAAAATCTCATCGTCCTCGCAAACGGCGAGAACGTATCGCCCGAGGCGCTGGAGCAGAAGCTCTACCGCGTGGAGGGCATCATTGACGCGGTCGTGAGCGACCGCAACGGACGCATCACGGCGGAGATCTGGGCCGACCCGAAGATTTTCCCCGACCGGGAGGCGCTCTGGCGCGCGATCAACCGCGTGAACCGGACGCTCAGCCCCTATCAGCAGATCGGCGATCTCGTGATGCGCACCAAGCCCTTTGAGAAAACGGCAACCCAGAAAATCAAACGCTATGAAACCGGAAAGGAGTCTGCATAAAATGGAAGAAAGATTGAAAGAAATTCTGGCCGAAGCGGCCGACGTGAAGCCCTCCGAAATTGACTACGACACCCGTCTGATCGCGGATCTGGGTCTGACCTCCTTCGACTTTGCGGACATCGCCGCCCGCGCCGAGGAGGAGTTCGGCATCAAGATTGAGGACGAGGCGGTCACGCGCATCGAGACCTTCAGCGATGTGCTATGTCTGGTACAGGAGGGTCATTTGGAATGCCTCTAAAGCTGCGGCTCGATCTGGATCGGCACAGCATTGCATTTCATCATGAAGAGATTTTCAACAACCGCAGTCTCGACCGAAAAGCGCTGATCGTCCGCTATCGCGGCACGCAGTGCACCCCGGCAGATCACGGCACCATCGTGACCGCGTGGCAGAAGAGCGTCTACCGCTTCGGCGGCTTCCCGCTCGACGAGACGATCGTCGCCACCATTCTTGTGCGCCGGGACGGCATTGTGCACGGGCTGCATCTGGACCGCCGCAGCCACGGCGGACTGGGGCCGCTGTGCGACTTTTCGCACCTGCAGCAGTGCATGGTCCGCACGCTGCGCGGCAGGCGGTTTTCCAGCTTCTCGCGCGTCTGCCCCACGGCGGGCGATGCGCAGTGCCTGCATCTGTTTGAGGTGCTCAGCAGCGCGGCGAGCTTCTATGCCCATCTCGAGGCGCTGGGCCGCAATGACGGCGCGGAGGAGGAGCTGCTGCGCATCTGCCCGGAGAAGGGCGGCATCCGCACGGAGAACAGCCACTGGGTGCTCGGTCAGCTGCGCGAGTGCAGCATGACGCTGCGGCACAATACCCGCCCGCGCATCAGCCGTGAGGGCCGGCCGGAGTTTCTCGATGCGGAGCTCACCGTCCTCTGCGACGGGGACAGGCTGAACGAGACCGTGCAGGCGGATGATTTTCGCGGCATGTACGGCAGACTCAACCGGCTCCTTGCCGCTGAGGCGCGAAAGGAAAAGGCCGCCTTCGGCGTGAAGGGGCGCATGCGCTTTACGAACATGACCGCGCTGGTGGGGCTCCTGCTGCTGACCATCTCGCATGAATCCATGCTTGTGATGCGCGCGCTGCGCATTGAGCTGCTGCTGCACGATCTGCAAAACGGCGGCGAGCGAGCGACCTGTGTCGCCTTTGGCTCGATCCACAGTGCACTCGATCCGATCATCAAAAGAATACCGCCTCTCGCTTGCTGAACGGCAGTGGAGGCGGTTTTTTATCATCTTGTCAACAAACGTCTCACAGAATTCGCGGCTCGGACGCCGCGAATCCATTCCTATCGATTTTCCGGCGACATGTGCGGCGGA
>JAZQDI010000113.1:0-3780 GCA_045546715.1 Oscillospiraceae bacterium
TGTGAGCATCGTGGAGGTCGCGGCAATGAACACCGCGTTCCGTCTCGTGACGGTGATCGCGCTCGCGCCCTTCATCGGCGTGCTCGAAAAGATCACAAACCTCTTTGTCAAGACCCCGCCGGAGACCGAGGAGGCCGCCGAGGCGAAGCAGGACTTCGCCCAGCTGGAGGACCGCTTCATCCGCTACCCCGCGCTCGCCCTCGAGCAGAGCCGCGAGGTCATCGACTCCATGGCAAAGCGCGCAAGAGAGAGCATGCAGGAGGCCATTGCCCTGCTCGGCGCCTTCAGCCAGGACGGGTTTGACCGCGTGGACGAGCTGGAGCAGCTCGTGGACCGCTATGAGGACGCGCTCGGCTCCTATCTGCTGCGCATCTCCCCGACGGAGCTGACCGCGGAGCAGAACGGCAATCTGCACAAGTTCATGCACTGCATCACGGACTTCGAGCGTATCTCCGACCACGCGAAAAACATCGCCGAGTGCGCGCAGGAAAAGGACGAGAAGGAGCTGGACTTCTCCCGCGCCGCCGAGCACGAGATGAGCGTGCTGTCCGCCGCGATTCTCGAGATTCTGAGTCTGACGGTGCACGCCTTCGTGGACGACGATCTGGACATGGCGCTCAAGGTCGAGCCGCTCGAGGAGCTGATCGACGGCCTGTGCGACGAGCTGCGCAGCCACCACATCGACCGCCTGCAGCAGGGCATCGCCACGCTGCAGCACGGCTATGTTTTCAACGACCTGCTCACGAACTATGAGCGTGTCGGCGACCACTGCTCCAACGTGGCCGTTGCGATGATCGAGCTGGCGCACGACGTGTTCGACACGCACGAATACCTTGACAGTCTCAAGGAAATGCGCAACGACGCGTTCAACGCCAATTACGAAATGTACAAAGCAAGATTTGCGCTTTGAGCAAAACAAAAGCCCGCTGACGCGGGCTTTTGTTGTTTCAACGATTGATAAAGGATATGCAGGGCGGTCCCTTGGGGCCGCCGTTTCGCGGTTTCTGCGGCAGATGATGCAGCAAATTCCTTACTTCCAGAATCCCTCGGGGTAGAGCCCGGAATCCGTGAGCGCCTTGAGCGCGTCCTTCACGGCGGGGAGATCCTGCGGATAGGTCACGCCGTGCCAGGCGTCGGGCGTGTCGAGCACGCGGATCGTGGCAGTTCCCTCCTGCAGCTGGGCGTTCACGATGGAGGGCACGAAATACTCGCACTTGAGGGGATTGACCGGGATGCTCTCGGAGAGAAACGCCGGGAAGCGGCGCTCCAGCTCGCGCAGATACCGCTGCGAAAAGCCCCAGAAATTCATGCTCACGAGCGTGTCTCCGGAGAGGTCGGTCCAGGTCGCGCCGTCGTCCTCGGTGAAGGCGGCGTCCGCGCCGCGCTTTTCGATCTTGGTGCGCTCGGTCACGCCGCGAAGCAGACCGTCCTCCACCTCGCAGACGCCGCGGGCGACGCTGCCGAACTCGGTGACGGTGTTGCGCAGGCGGAAGCCCACCATGGCGTATTCCGACTCCGGACGGTCCTCGGCGAGGAAGTCATAGAGCGCCTGAAAGGCGGTAACGCCGTAGTAGTCGTCGGCATTGATGACGGCGAAGGGGCCGTCGATCATGGGCGCGGCGCACAGCACGGCATGGGCGGTGCCCCAGGGCTTGACGCGCCCCTCGGGAACGGTGAAGCCCTCCGGCAGAGCGTCGAGCGCCTGCGGCGCGAAGCGCAGCTCGAGATGCTCCGCCGCGCCGTCGCCCACGGCCTCGCGGAACTCCTCCTCCGTGCCGGGCTTGACGATGAAGACCACCTTGCGAAAGCCCGCGCGGTACGCGTCAAAGAGCGAATAGTGCAGGATGAAGTGACCGGCGGCGTCCACGGGCGTGGTCTGCTTCGGTCCGCCGAAGCGGCTGCCCATACCGGCGGCCATGATGACCAATGTAGGATTCTGCATAATCATTACCTCATTTCTCAGAGTGGAGAGTTGAGAGTGGAGAGTGGAATTGACGGATATCTCCACTCTCCACTCTTCCCGTTCCACTCTCGATTATTTATGATAGAGTTTCTGGTTTTCAAAGTGCGGCTCGCAGGTGACGTTCACCTTCAGGCGGCGGAAGGTATTCTCATCCACGCCGGAGAGGATGACGCTCGAGTGCATCTCGCAGCCCTTGAGCTTTTCGAGCTGCTGCATGGCGATCTCGGCGGTCGGATCGGTGACGGCGCAGATCGAGAGCGCAATGAGCACCTCGTCCGTGTGCAGGCGGGGGTTGCGGTTGCCGAGATGGGACACCTTGAGGTGCTGGATCGGCTCGATGATCTCGGGCGAGATGAGCATCTTCTCATCCGGAATGTTGCCGAGCGCCTTGAGCGCGTTCAAAAGGCAGGCGGACATGGCGCCGAGCAGCTCCGTGGTGCGTCCGGTGAGGATGCGCCCGTCCGCCAGCTGCAGAGCGGCGGCGGGGCCGTCGGTCTCCTCGGCGCGCTCCAGAGCGGCGCGGATCACGGGGCGCTCGTCCACCGTGACATCGACGCGCTTCATGATGCGCTCCTGACGCAGCACCTCCGCCGGGGAGCAGAAGCCCTTGATCTGGTTGCACGCCGTCTCATAATAGCGGCGGACAATCTCGCGCCGGGCGGCGGCGCGGCAGACCTCATCGTCGCAGATGCAGTTGCCGGCCATATTCACGCCCATGTCCGTGGGGCTCTTGTAGGGGCTCTCGCCGTAGATGCACTCGAACATGGCGTTGAGCACGGGGAAAATTTCCACGTCGCGGTTGTAGTTCACGGTAGTCACGCCGTAGGCCTCGAGATGGTAGGGATCGACGATGTTGGAGTCGTCCAGATCCACGGTGGCGGCCTCGTAGGCGACGTTCACCGGGTGGCTCAGCGGCAGGTTCCAGATCGGGAAGGTCTCGAACTTGGCATAGCCCGCGCGCACGCCGCGCTTGTTCTCGTGGTAGAGCTGGCTCAGGCAGGTGGCCATCTTGCCGCTGCCGGGGCCGGGCGCCGTGACGACGACGAGCGACCGGCTGGTGACAATATAGTCGTTTTTGCCGAAGCCCTCATCGCTGACGATGAGCTGAATGTCCTCGGGATAGTCGGGGATGATGTAATGGCGGTAGACGCGGATGCCGAGCTGCTCCAGACGAAGCTGGAACTTCTCCGCCGCGCTCTGGCCGCTGAAATGCGTGAGCACGACGCTGCCGACATAGAGCCCGCAGCCGCGAAAGGCATCGATCAGGCGGAGGGTATCCTCGTCATAGGTGATGCCGAGGTCGCCGCGGCGCTTGTTGCGCTCAATGTCGTTGGCGGAAATGACGATGATGATCTCCGCATCGTCCTTCATTTCCATGAGCATACGCACCTTGCTGTCCGGCTGGAAGCCGGGCAGGACGCGCGAGGCGTGGAAATCGTCGAAGAGCTTGCCGCCGAACTCCAGATAGAGCTTGCCGCCGAAGAGCGCAATCCGCTCGCGGATCTTTTCCGACTGCATGCGCACGTATTTGTCGTTGTCAAAGCCGATCGTCTGCATGTGTCCGTTCCTCCAATTCTCACAGTCAATTTTTAACTTGTTCATTCTACACCCATTCCGCCGGACAGACAATCAAAAATCGACAAAAAATGATTACAGAAAAAGAACGAGAACAGAGTAATTCAGAATTGCAGGGGCGACCTGCCCCTCCCACAGATGCTTGTTGCACCATTTGTAGGGGCGACCTTCGGTCGCCCGCATGTGGGATGGCTTCCGATGTAAGTCGGGGGCCAAGCGGGCTTAGGAAGACAATGACTAGA
>JAZQDI010000114.1:0-22563 GCA_045546715.1 Oscillospiraceae bacterium
AAATAGCCGTGACGGATGAGGTGGAAATCTTGTGCTTCTGCCGAAACCTGGCCACCTCATCAGTCTCGCTTCGCTCGACAGCTTCCCCTCAAGGGGAAGCCTTTAAACGTGGAATCACATCCCGATAAACTGGAATTTGAAAGCAGTTTATTCCGCCTTCATCAGCTTTTCGGACGTCAGCTCCGGGCTGTTGGTGCCTTCATATTCCACGGTGATCTGCCCGGCCTTTAATGCGGCTCGGGTGCTCTGCTCCAGATTGAGGCCCCGGAGGTGGGCCCAGATCAGCGCCGCCATGACCGCGTCGCCGCCGCCGGTGGTGTTCACCAGATTGGTGGGATAGCAGGGCAGCAGAGCGCGCATGTCTCCCTCCCCTGCCAGAATGCCCTTCGGGCCAAGGCTGAGATAGACCCGCTGGACGCCGAGGTCGAGCAGCTTTTGGAGCACCGCCTCTGGCTCCGTCTCCCCGGTCAGGTGTTGGCCCTCGGTGAGATTCGGCTTGAAGGTGTGGAGTTTTGAGAGGATCGGCCGCAGCCGCTCCGCCTTGGCCACGGACACCGGATCGGCAAAAATCGGCGCGGTGCAGTGCTCCGCGATCCACTGCAGCGCCTCCGGCATCAGGTTGCCGTCCACAGCGATGGCAGCGGCACCTGCGAGCAGCTCTGACCGCTTCTCCAGCCATTCCGGCGTGATGCTTTGGATCAGCTCCATGTCGCTGACGGCCAGGCGCATTTCACCCCGATCATCAGTGATGTAGAGATAGGTGGAGGTATGGCCGCCGGGGATGGTCTCGGAGCCGGTGAGGTCCATGCCAAGATCCTCGCAGCCCTGTCTCAGAAACGCGCCGTTGGGATCGTCCCCGAAGACCGTAAGGAAGGCCACATTCTCCCCCAAAAGCCGCAGATCGTGAGCGATGTTCCGGCCCACGCCGCCCTGGGTACTGCGCACCGTGCCGGGGTTGGAGTCCTGGAGGATCAGCTTCTGCCCCGGGCGGCCGCAGATGTCCAGATTCACCGCCCCGATGACGGCCACATAAGGTGTTTTCAGCATATTCGTTCCTCTAAAGAGCGCAGTACCGTGACAGTACTGCGCTCGTTTCTTATGGGTTTCTTACTTGACGTTCCAGATCTTCTCCGCGTACTCGAGGATGGCACGGTCGGCGGCGAAGAAGCCGCTCTGGGCCGTGTTCACCAGAGACATGCGGGCACGCTCGCTGGGATTGGAGATGATGGAGTACATCCGGTCGTGGCAGTCCACGTAGCTGTCGAAGTCCGCGATCAGCATGTAGGGGTCGCCGCCGTAGAGCAGGCCGCCCGCCAGATCGGAGTAGCTCTCGCCGTCGGAGTAGCCCTGGTTCATGCGCTCCAGCACCCGCTGCAGCCGCCAGCTGTTGTTGACGTAGTTGGGCGGATAGTAGCCATTGCGCTTGACGTTCTCCACCTCGTCGGCGTGGAGGCCGAAGAGGAACATGTTCTTGTCACCCAGACGCTCGTACATCTCCACGTTCGCGCCGTCCAGGGTGCCGATGGTCACGGCGCCGTTCATCATCATCTTCATGTTGCCGGTGCCGGAGGCCTCCTTGCCGGCGGTGGAGATCTGCTCGGAGACCTGCACGGCGGGCATGAGAATTTCAGCCGCGGAGACGCGGTAGTTCTCGAGGAAGTAGACCTGCAGCTTGCCCTTGCAGACGGGATCGTTGTTCACGTCGTTCGCGAGCGAGCAGAGCAGCTGGATGATGCGCTTGGCCGTGGCATAGCCCGCGGCGGCCTTGGCGCCGAAGACAAACGTGCGGGGCACGAAGTCCTGGTTCGGGTCATCGTGCAGGCGCTGCTGCAGATGCGTGATGAGCATGGCGCACAGAAGCTGACGCTTATACTCATGCAGACGCTTGACCTGCGTGTCGAGAATGGCGTCGGTATTCAGCGTGAAGGAATCATTGTTGATAAACTTCGCAAGGCGCTGCTTGTTCGCAGTCTTGATCGCCTCGAGGCGGCGCTGCACCTCGGCGTCCTCGGCAAAGTCGGCCAGATGCGCCATCTTCTCCGGATGGAGGAGATAGTCATCACTGCCGAGTAAATCACAAACGAGGCCGTGCAGACCGGGGTTGATCTGCGCGAGCCAGCGGCGGTGGTCAATGCCGTTGGTAACGAAGGTGAAGCGATCGGGGTTCAGGGAGCAGACGTCCTTGAAGAGGTCGTGTCTGAGAATGTCGCCGTGCAGGGCAGACACGCCGTTGACCTTCTTGCAGGTGGCGAGGCACATGTTCGCCATGTGCACCTTGCCCTCGGCGATGATGAGGTTGCGGCCGACGCGGTTGTCATCGCCGAACTGCGCGCGCAGATAGTCGCACCAGCGGCGGTTGATCTCGCAGATGATCTCCCAGATGCGGGGCATCTGGCTCTGCACCAGACCCTGTGGCCAGGTCTCCAGCGCCTCGGACATGACGGTGTGGTTGGTATAGTCAAAGCACTCGGTGACGATGGCCCAGCTCTCGTCCCAGCCCATCTCATACTCGTCCATGAAGATGCGCATGAGCTCGGGGATCATGAGCGTGGGGTGCGTATCGTTGATCTGGATGACATGGCACTCGGCAAAGTTCTTGACCGTGCCGTAGCGGGCGAAATGCTCGCGCACGATGCTCTGCGCCGTGGCGGAGACGAAGAAATACTGCTGGCGGAGACGGAGGGTCTTGCCCTGCATGTGATCATCCGCGGGATAGAGAACCTTGGTGATGACCTCGGCCATGGTGCGGTTTTCGAGCGCCTTCATGTAGTCGCCGGTGGCGAAGGAATACATGTCCAGATCGTTGGTGCTGTGCGCCTCCCAGAGGCGGAGGGTGTTCACGCGGGTGTTGTCATAGCCGGCGATGAGCATGTCGCGCGGCACGGCCAGCACGCTCTCATAGCCCATGAGCTCGCCGTGGAAGTGGCCGAAATTGTCCCAATGGGGCTCGACCCGGCCGCCGAAGCGAACCTCCACCGTGTCCTCATAGCGGGGCACGAGCCAGCCCTCGGCCGCGGTGCGCCAATTGTCGGCGACCTCGGTCTGCTTGCCGTTTTCAATCTTCTGGCGGAACATGCCCAGCTCATAGCAGAGGCTGTAGCCCGTGGCGGGAATGTCCTGCGTGGCCATACTGTCCATATAGCAGGCAGCCAGACGGCCGAGACCGCCGTTGCCCAGACCGGCGTCCGGCTCGGTCTCAAAAATGTCCGCCGCGCTGCGGCCCATGTCCTCCAGCGCTCCGGTGAGCGCCTCGCTCACGCCGAGGTTGAAGGCGTTCTTCATCAGGCTGCGGCCCATGAGGAACTCCATGGACAGATAGTGCACCTGACGCTGCGGGGGCTGCGTGCCCTCGAAGGCCAGAACGCGGCTCATGATCTCGCGGATGACGATGGCGCTGGCCTGGAAGACCTGTTCGTCCGTGGCTTCCGGAGCGGTGACGCCGAAGTGAGCGCACAGCTTATCCTCAATAAAGCTGCGCATTTCGTCGCGGGAGATCTCGTTGGTCATACTACTCATGTGTTTCCTATTCCTTTCCATTCCTGTCCTCAGACCGGGTCCGTTTCCGGTCTGTCGGGTCGCCGTCCTCCGCCCGGAAATCCGGGAAGATGCCGCTCTGCGGCGCCCGCCTTTCAACTTGAGCGGAATATATGAACAATCGCGCAGCGATTGACACATTCTTGTCAAGAATCACGAAGGCAATTCAAATTTTAAAACTGCTTTCTTCATGCGTTCATCCCACGCTCTTTCGAGCGTGGGATGAACCAAAACACGTTGTTTGGCTTGGTTTTGTTCCCTTAGAGCTTGCTGCCCTTGGGGATGACCAGGGGGAGCTTCTCCCCGCCGGTGAGCGTGGCATAGGGCGCGATGACGACGTCCTTGTCAGAGATGATATACTTCACGGATGCGCCGGCGCCGACAATCGTGTCCTGCATAACGATGCTGTTTTCCAGCACCGCGCCGGGCTCCACGCGAACGCCGCGGAAGAGCACACAGTTTTTCACCGTGCCCTCGATGAAGCAGCCGTCAGCAATGAGGCTGTTTTCCACCTTGGCTTCTTCGCTGTAATAGGTGGAGACGTCAGAGCGCTCCTTGGTGCGGACGGGGCGATCCTGCGGGAAGAGGTCCGCGCGGGGACCTGCCTTCAGCATGGCCATGTTGGCCTGATAATAGTCATCCACGGAGTTGATGCGGACGGTGTAGCCCTCGTGCATGAAGACGTCCATGTCGCCGCCCTGCTCCAGATAGTGGGCCAGGCAGTCCTTGTGGAAGTGGAAGCGGTTTTCCGCCTCGCAGCGGTCGAGCAGCTCCATGAGCGTGTCCTTGCGAACGACATAGAGCTCCATCGCAGCAACGCCTTCGCCGGCGCCCTTCTGGCGGAAGAGCACCTTATCCACCTTGCCGTCCGCCTTCTGGGTCAGACGATAGTGGATCGCGTCAGGATTCGAGCGGGTGCAGACCGCGGTGATGCCGCAGCCGGACTTCACATGCTGCTCCACGAGCGCAGCGATGTCCACATTGCAGAGCACGTCCGCCGGGATGAGCACGATGTGCTCCTGCGGAATATCGCGCACATAGCCCATGACGGCGTTGAGCGCCTCCGCCGTGCCGGCATACTCGCCGACATGGTGCGTGCCGAAGGGCGGCAGCAGCTTCAAACCGCCGCGGCGGCGGGAAATATCCCACGCCTTGCCGCCGGCAACATGGTCCAGCAGAGACTGGAAATCACGCTGCATGACGACGCCGACGTCGCGCACGCCCGCATTGGACAGGCTGGAGAGCGCGAAGTCAATCAGACGATAGCGTCCGGCAAAGGGCAGGGACGCATTGGTGCGGCTGCGGGTGAGATCTCCCAGCTCGGGAGAGCTGTGGTAAGCATATACGATTCCATGGACATCCGTCATGACTGCACCTCCGAACTATCATAGATCATGGCGCTGGCCGGAACCTGGACGCCGGGGCCAACCGTGACGTCCGGGCCGACGGTGGCCACGCCCCAGTTTTCACTGCCGTCAGGCTCGGTGCCGACATGCGCGCCGGCGGATACACGGGCATTCTCGCCGATGATGGCATATTCCACCACGGCGCCGGGCTCTACCACCGCGCCGGGCATGAGGATGCTGTAAGAGATCGTCGCGCCCGCGCCGACCGTGACCGAGGCGGAGAGGACGGAGTTGTCCACCTTGCCGTCCACCACGCAGCCCTCGGTGACGATGGAGTGGTGGATCTTCGCGCCGTCGCCGGCAAAGTGCGGCGGACGGATCGGGCTTCTCGCGCGAATCGGCCACTGGGGATCAAAGAGATTGAGCTTCGTGTTGGAGAGCATATCCATGTTGGCGTCCCACAGGCTGGTGATGGTGCCCACGTCGCGCCAGTAGCCCTCGAAGCGGTAGGGCATGAGCTTCTCGCCGGCGGCGAGCATTCTGGGAATAATGTTTTTGCCGAAGTCCTTGGAGGAATTCGGGTCTGCCTCGTCCTCGATGAGGTACTTGCGCAGCTTCTTCCAGTCGAAGATGTAGATGCCCATGGAGGCGAGATCGCTCTTCGGATGGGCAGGCTTCTCCTCAAACTCGCAGATCGTGCCGTCCGGGCCGAGGTTCATGATGCCGAAGCGGGTGGCCTCCTCCATGGAGACCTGAATGACCGCGATGGTGCAGGCCGCCTCCGCCTCCTGATGGGCGCGGAGCATCTTGGCGTAGTCCATCTTGTAAACATGGTCGCCGGAGAGGATGAGGACATGATCGGGATCATACATCTCGATGAAGTCCATGTTCTGGTAAATGGCGTTGGCAGTGCCGGAGAACCAGGAGCCCTTTTCACCGGCGCTCTGATACGGCGGGAGAATGTACACGCCGCCGTCCTCAGTGTCGAGATCCCAGGGCTGGCCGCTGCCGATATACCGGTTCAGCCGCAGGGGCTGATACTGAGTCAGCACACCGACGGTATCAATACCGGAGTTGGCGCAGTTCGACAGAGGGAAGTCGATGATGCGATACTTGCCGCCGAAGGGCATGTTGGGCTTCGCCACCTTGGCTGTGAGCGCGTAGAGACGGGAGCCCTGTCCACCCGCCAACAGCATGGCAATACAGGTCTTTTTCAGAACGATCACTCCTTCCCGACCGTGCAGCGCACGGCCGAAGATTGTTTTATTTCAGTTTTTCATCGTTTCGGAGTTTTGCCGGGTCAAGTATGCTTCTGATTGAATTTGTTCATAGCCTTGTCCGCGCCGTCTCGCACGAAGCAGACGCAGGCCTCCGCCGCCTCTTTCGCGGCAGCGCGCATGGTCTCGGCGTCGGCGTCATGGAAGGCGCCAAGCACCCAGTCAGACATCTCATAATCCGGGTGGGGCGGCGCGCCCACACCGATGCGGACGCGGGGAAAGCCGTCGGTTCCGAGCTGAGAAATGATATTCTTCAGACCGTTGTGTCCGCCGGCGGAGCCCTTTTTGCGCACCCGAAGCTGCCCCACGGGGAGGCTCACCTCATCAGACACGACCAGAATCCGCTCGGGCGGGATCTTATAGAACTTCGCCGCAGGCGCCACCGCCTCGCCGGAGAGGTTCATGAAGGTCTGCGGCTTCATGAGCAGGACCTTCTCTCCCCCAATCTCCGCCTGCGCAGTCAGCGCGCGGAAGCGGAGGCGGTCAATCTTTACGTTGAGCTGCTCTGCCAGTGCGTCCGCGGTGAGAAAGCCGGCATTGTGCCGGGTGAAGGCATAGCGCGGTCCGGGGTTTCCCAGAAACACCAGCAGCCAGCGCACGCCGCCGCGGTCAGAGAAAAACATCTTATTCAAAGAGAGAGGAAATGCTGACTTCCTCATAAATGCGGGTAATCGCCTCAGCAAAGACAGGCGCGACGGAGAGATACTTGATCTTGTCGCAGGCGGGCTGATCCTTCGGATACGGGATGGTATCGAGCAGGAGCAGCTCATCGATCACGCTGGCCTCCAGACGCTCAATGGCGGGGCCGGAGAGCACACCGTGCGTGGCGCAGGAGATGACCTTCTTTGCGCCGCCGACCTCGACACAGGCCCTGGCCGCACCGCAGAGAGAACCAGCGGTGTCCACCAGGTCGTCAAGCAGGATGCAGGTCTTGCCGGCGACGTCGCCGATGAGGTTCATGACCTCGGAGTGATTGGCCTTTTCGCGGCGCTTGTCCACAATGGCGAGACCCAGACCCATCTTCATGGCGAACTGGCGGGCGCGGGCCACGCTGCCCACGTCAGGAGAGACAACGACCATTTCCTCGTTGCCGTAGCCGTACTTGCGGAGGTAGTGGGACGCGAAGAGAGGCGCGCCGAAAAGATTGTCCACAGGAATGTCAAAGAAGCCCTGAATCTGCGCGGCGTGCAGATCCATTGTGAGCACACGGTCAGCACCGGCCTTGGTGATGATGTTGGCCACGAGCTTTGCGGAGATGGGATCTCTCGCCTTGGCCTTGCGGTCCTGACGAGCATAACCGAAATACGGAATCACGGCCGTGATTCGGCCGGCGGAGGCGCGCTTGAGCGCGTCGATCATGACGAGCAGCTCCATGAGGCTGTCGTTCACGGGCTTGCAGGTGGACTGGACAATAAACACATCCAGACCGCGGACCGGCTCATTGATGCTGATGGCGCACTCGCCGTCGGCAAAGCTGGTGACGGTGGAGCTGCCCATCGCAACGCCGAGATTCTTGCAAATCAGATCGGCAAGAGCGGGGTTGGAGTTGCCTGTGAAAACCTTAATACCTTTTCCGTGTGCAATCATATCTTTCTTTTCTCCTATACAGTACTAAAGTAGATGATTCCGATTCACCTAATCATACATGCTCATTATAACAGCAAAATGCCCGCTTGGAAAGAGGCGGCTTTCCGATTCTTGGCGTTTTTTTTCGCGAATTTCGTATAATCTGCCCGCAATCATCGGACGCTTGTCACCACTTTACAGGAAAAGTCCCCGGCTTCCTGACAGGAATCCGGGGACTTGCGCAATATCAGACATTCAATTGGAAACTGTACAGAGACATCCCTGCTCAAATCTCCTCCAGAGAGAATTCCCCGCTGCCGAGGCCGAGGGCTGCCGCGTGATCGATGCCGGCGCGGGATTCCTCCGGAAGGGCGAGCTTCTGCGCGCAGAGAGCGTCAAGCGCGACGGGATCGAGCGAAACATAGGCGTCGTCCAGCAGGAGCAGGTGCGCATGCGCTCTGGCATCACACAGCGCCTTGGCGTATTCCGCGACCTTCTGCATCACGGCAGTGTCGGACACATCAAAGTTCGGGCGAATGGCCTCGACAGGACATGCGCGCATACACTTATAGCAGCCGGAGCACTTGGGCGGAAAGATGCTCGCCTTCTTCGTCTCGGGGTCGAGACGGGCGCCGCCGTGCTCGCAGCAGGCAGAGCACTTGCCGCAGCCGATGCAGAGCGCCTCGTCCACAATGGGCTTGCCGGAGGTCTGCACCTCGGTCTTGCCGGCGCGGGACGCGCAGCCGAAGCCCAGATCATGCAGCACGCCGCGAAATCCGCGGTCGTCAAACGCAGGACGCGTCACCGTGAGCACCAAATCCGCATCGGTGATCGCGCGTCCGAACTTCGCCGAACGCAGGAGCTTGCCGCCCCGGACGGGAATATGGTCATAGTCTGTGCCCTTCACGCCGTCCGCCAGAACGACCGGCGCGCCGCGGACATAGCCGTTCATGGCGGCGGCATTGAGCGTCTGCAGCGCATCGCCGTAAGGGATGGCGCAGTCGGCGAGAAACGGGTTTGCGCCCTGACTTGCCAGCGCCATGAAAAGCGCCTGCGTCACGGCGGGCATGGGCTCGAGGAAATTCACCTTCAGGGCAATGACCATGCCCTCCTTGATTTCCAGCCCCAGCGCGGACAGCAGTCTGGGAAACGTATCATGCTGCAGCTCGGCGGCACGAACAATCTTTGCCTGTTCCAAGACAGTCACCTCAGTTCAAGAGTTTTTCAATGGCGCGGTTGAGTTCGTCAATCGACTGCAGGTCTCCGGATTCCACCGCGTCCTTCAGGCAGTGGTCCACATGGTCGCGCAGAATGATTTTGGAAGTATTATTGAGCGCAGAGCGCACTGCCGCCAGCTGCACGAGAACCTCTGTGCAGTCGCGCCCCTCCTCCACCATGCGCCGAACCGACTCCAGATGACCGATCGCGCGGCTGAGCCGATTGAGCACGGCTTTGGTCTGGGTATGAGAATGGGTGTGGCCGTGACCGTCGCCGTGGGTGTGGGTATACTCCGTGCCGTCGGCGCGCACATGCGTGTGGCTGTGGCCTTCGCCGGGGTTATGCGTGTGGGTGTACTCCGTCTCGTCCGGCCCCACATGCGTGTGGGGATGGTCATGGTCATGGATATGGTCTGACATGAGTCTTCCCTTCTTTACAGATCGTCAAAGTCGATGAACTCGTAGGTCTCGGTGCCGTCCTCGTTTTTGTGCACGCGCAGACCGTGGCTGCCGTCGATGTTGAACATGTCGCCGCCCCAGTCATAGTTGTTGTAAATCGAGAACCACTCGGCCAGAGAGGCCAGAACCTCCTGATTGGTGGGGTCGTTCAGCGCAGCGTCCACCAGATCGTCGAATTCCTCATAGATCTTGCTCATGGGTGTTCCTCCTTATCAGACGTTGAAGCGGAACAGCGTCACATCGCCGTCCTGCATGACATACTCCTTGCCCTCGGAGCGGACGAGCCCCTTCTCCTTGGCAGCAGCCATCGTGCCGCATTCGCGCAGCGCGTCAAACGCCACGATTTCCGCGCGGATGAAGCCGCGCTCAAAGTCAGAGTGGATCTTGCCCGCGGCCTGGGGCGCCTTGGTGCCCTTCGTGATCGTCCAGGCGCGGCACTCGTCGGCGCCGCAGGTGAGATAGCTGATGAGACCAAGCAGACTGTAGGAGCAGCGGATGAGACGGTCAAGACCGGACTCGCTGATGCCCAGCTCCTCGAGGAACATGCCGCGCTCTTCCTCCTCCAGCTCGCCGATCTCCTGCTCCACCTTGGCGCAGATTGGCAGCACCTGCGCGCCCTGTGCCTCGGCAATTTCCTTGACCTGCAGGTAGTAGGGATAGTCCTCATACCCAGCGGAGAAGGTCGCCTCGTCGAGATTCGCGGCATAGATGATCGGCTTGATGGACAGCAGATCGCTCGTGCGGATGAGCTCCATGTCGTCCGGCTCCGCGTCATAGGTGCGGGCGGACTGGCCGTTGTTCAGGTGCTCCAGCAGGCCCTGAAAGACCTCCGCCTCGTGCTTGAACTGCTTATCGCCGCCCTTGGCGGCCTTGAGCGCCTTGTCGATGCGGCGCTGCACCATCTCGATGTCCGCCATGACGAGCTCGAGGTCAATGATGTCAATGTCGCGCTTCGGGTCAGTGTTTCCCTCGACGTGGATGACGTTTTCATCATCAAAGCAGCGCACAACGTGAACAATCGCATCCGTCGCACGGATGTTCGAGAGGAACTTGTTGCCGAGACCCTCGCCCTTCGACGCGCCCTTGACGAGACCCGCAATGTCCACGAATTCGATGACGGCGGGGGTCTTCTTCTTCGGCTGGTAGAGCTCTGAGAGCCAGTCCAGCCGCTCGTCCGGCACGGAAACCATGCCCACGTTCGGGTCGATGGTGCAGAAGGGATAGTTTGCGGACTCGGCGCCCGCATTGGTGATGGCGTTGAACAAAGTGGACTTGCCGACATTCGGCAGGCCGACGATACCTAGTTTCATAATATCTTCACAGCTCCTTTTAACGCTGCAGGCGAATCTGTGTGAAACGCCCAAGCATGGAAAAATATTATATCATGCTTGGGCGTATTTCTCAATATGCTTTCTGATTGTTTTCTCAACGATTCATCATCTGTCAGCCGTCTCCTCTCCCTGTGAGATGGATGATACTGATCTCCGGCATGTTGAAGATGCGCGGAATCCAGTCATGTCCGCCAAAGCCGGGATTGATGATCATCTGGTATTTGCCCTCATCGAATGTAAAATAACCACGGTCGTATTTCGGCCAAAAGCCCTGGGTCGGCGCGAAAACGCCTCCGACGCCCGGAACACGCCAGATGCCGCCGTGCGTATGGCCGCAGAGATACAGGTCTCCGGTCCATTTATCATGAATGTCCAAAAACAAAGACTCCGGCATATGGCGAAGAACGATGGCCGGCGTCCCGTCCGCGCCGACGGCGTATTCCATGGCATAATCCGGCGGGTTTTTCCACTGCGCCTTCGTGTAATTATAATGCCCCATCGTGAAACCGACATTGACGCGGTTGCCGCCGATCTCGGCTTCGACATAATCGTCGAGCATGGCAACAGCGCCGACATCCCGAACCAGACGGAGAACGTCCTGCCCGCCGTCCATCATGTTCTGCAGTTCGGTATTGCCGAGAGAATAATAGACCTGCGCGATCTCCTGAAGGTGGGAGACAAAGGTGACCAGCTGCTGCACCTCCGCTTCATCCGCGCCGGCATTGACCATATCCCCCACCGTGAAGATCGCAGCGGGATGAATCTCGGAAATGGCGCTCAGCAGGCGCGCATTGTCTTCACCGAACTGACAGCTGTGCAGATCAGAGATCATGACAACGGTAGTGTCCTGTTCGATTCCGTCAATCGCAACGGTATAGTCCCGGGTGACAAACGTGGTTTTGCAGATGATGGCAGAGACCAGCGCGGCCGCCGCGACTGCGGCAAACAGGGCAAGCAGGATGGGAAGCAAGCGAAGAAGAATTTTTTTCATACGATGTGATAGTACCTCATGAGTTCCATGCGCTCTGCGCCGATTTTCATGCTCTCAGCGGCAGAGTTTCCCTCCCCACGGGAGGCAAGATAGTTCACGATTCGGAGCGTCCATGCCGCCGGGAGCAGCGCCGCGCTTTTCTTCACCCATGGATAACTCGACTCCATGACCATCCGATTTGGAAACACGGTGCGCAGGATCGATTTCACGCGGCTGGCGCGTTTTGCGTCCTCCACAGCAGCGAGTGTGATGCTGCCGCTGTGCTTCCGGCTCATGGAAGCAGAGCCGTAAACCCCGCCGAGAATCGCGTCGTCCAGCAGCGCAGCGCAGTCGGCGCGAGGCCAGTCAGGCGGAAAGGCCATGCCGAAGAACCGCTCTCCGGCGTCAAAAACCGCGCCGGCAAAATACTCTGCGCGGGCAAGGCGCATGGCCTCGCGCACACGATGCCAGTCGATCAGATTTGCCTTGGCCCACTGCGACACATCGCAGATCTGGCGGACGCCGGCGCCGGAATTGATAAAGTGCTTGAACAGATGCAGGAGCAGAAATGTCATGTGATCCGTCGGCTCCAGCACGCGCATGTTAACGCCGCAGACCTCCTGCGTGACCGTGCGCTGCCAAAAGCCCTCATTGAGTGCATTGAGCGCATTCAGCGCAGAATTGTCCTGCGGAAAGAGTTCCCAGTGTCCCTCTACCATGAGCCCGCCGCGAAAATAGCGCAGCTCGTGCGCGCTGTCCATATCGAGCTCCTCGGCTTCAAAGCCCAGCTCCAGCATGGTCTGGTGGAAGCGGAGATAGTCCGCACGAGGCACATAGAGATCCTCGTCCGAAGAGATGCGCGCATCCGGCTCCGGGAAGGTCTCGCGGCAGAGAATGCCTTTTACCACCAGCGGCTGCACCGACCGCTCGGAAAGCTCACGATACAGGCGCAGAAACTCTGCCGTGCGCTGTGTCTGACGAGTCACGTCCAGCATGGCAGCCGTGCGCCACTCCGCCCGATTTGACGCCTGCGCGGCAACAACGGAATACACCGGCGCGGTGAGCTTCTGCTCGCGGCAGAGCGAGAGCAGCGCGTCCCAGTCACAGTCCGCCGGGAGCGCCGGACTGCGCCCGGTCAGGTACGCGGATATGCAGTTGAGAAACAGCGTGCCAGTGTCCATGATGACGGCTCCTTTTGAAAATAAAACCATTTTGCATTATAGCATACGAACCATGAAAAGTCTACGGAAGCGCAAAAAGCACCCCATGCCGAAGGATCGGCATGGGGTGCTGCGGTTATGGGAGATTAATGACCGAACAGACGGCCAAAGCCGCGGAACAGACCAAACACAAAGTCTGAGAACATCTGGAAGATGGCGCTCGCAGCCGAAGTGGAGTTCGGCGTCGGGGTCGGGGTCGGAACCGGAGTCGGCGCGGGAGTGGGATCCGGCGTGGGCGCGGGAGTCACTTCCGGAGCCGGGGTCTCCTCGGGGATTACGGGATCTTCAGGGATCACAACTTCCTCAGGCGCCGCCGCGAGCTCGACGGTCTCCGTCGTCACGGGCTGGAAGAAGGCGCGCATGGCGAGTTTTCTTTCAGGCGCGCCCATGCCGAGAATGCCCTTCGCCTCAGGAACGTTCGTGATCTTCAGGTTCGTGAGGGCGATCAGGCTGTCGCCGACGTTCGTGATCGTGATAAGGCCGTCGCTCGGAACCGTGATGCCATAATACATGTCCATGACGGAGGTCACGTCCTTGGTGCCGTTTCCGGTCACACTGACCTTGCCTTTGCCGGTCTCGGGCGCGCTCATGCCGATGTAGATCGTCGAGCCGACGGGCGCCTTCTGGGTGTTCACCTGGAAGGTGACGGCCTGCGTCTTTGTGCCGTCCTTTGCGGCGAGGTAGATCTCATTCTTCGGGCTGTTGTTCTTGTAGGCGTCGAACTGCGTCTGATAGAGCGTGACCGCCTGCTCATGCCAGCTCTCGGCCGTTTCGCCCTCGCCAATATAGTAGTGGGATTCGGTGGCGAGGTTGGCCGCGTTGTCCACGAACAGGACACCGGAGATGGTGGACTTGTCGAAGTCGTCGCTCATGCCTGTGACCGGGTTCACAGAGAAGCCCTGATCGGCGTTGAGCAGCAGATCATGGAGGTTCAGGTAGAGGGTATTGCCCTCGCCGATCTCGGCCTGCTTTGCGGCTGCGGCGGTGGTATTGCCTTCATCATCCGTCGCCATCACGGGGTTGTAGACACGCACGCCGTCGAGCTTGAACTTCGCGTTGTCATTCGCCACGATCTTAAGCGTGTAGACGTCCGCGCCATACTTAAGATTCGTGAAGCTGATGGTCGGAGTGTTGTAGCGCGTGCCCTCCGAGGACTTGTTGCTGACGGTTACAGCCTTGTCAACGCGGTTGTCCTTGCTGCAGGCGGTCGGATCATCAGTGTGGAACACGGCAGCGGAGACATAGCTGCTCTCAGAGTCCGTCGTGCAGTAGGCGTCGATGCCGGTGCCGTAGAAGGTGTAATAGAAGGTGCCTTGTGCGGCAGTTGCGGACTTGGACACGGCCTGATCGTTAATGTCAGAGCTGTAGCCGTGGCCATCGCTCGTGAAGGTCTGACCAGCAAGATTGTCGTCAAAGTAGACGCTGGACGCGGGAACGACAGAGACGTGGTCGGTCAGATAGAGCGTGTTGTCGTGGTTCGTCTTGGCCGCGTCGGCGACGTCGACGGTGTCAAACGCCGCAATGGACTTGGCATTGGCAACGTCCTCTTCCGTCTTCTGGTTGAGCGTGTAGGTCACGTTCGTGCCGCCGGTCTTATCGGTTGTGGCAAACGTGCCGCTCTCGGCCTTATAGACATGGCCGGTGGCCGCGTCCTCGGAGACAGTGATGGTGCCGAAGTCGGCGAGCTTGGTCTTGTCGGTGGTGAGCTCAATCGCGTACTGCGTATCCTGCTCCGCGCCGGGGGCATTGCTGCCGCTCCATGCCATGACGTGCAGAGTCTGGTCGGGCTGCAGGGTCAGGTCGTGGCTGCCTGCGTAGGTGTTGATGCTGTCGGCACTGGTGCTGTCGTTCTGCTCGAGCATGGAATCATAGTCGAGCGCGCGGGTGCTCGCAATAACGTTGCCTTTGGAGGCGCGGTCGTAGGTCGCCTTGACGTTGACGCCGTTCGTCGGCTGGAAGTCCGCGAGGGTCAGGGACACGTCCTGAATCGCGTCGGTCTGGGAGACCGTGGTGACGTCGAAGCGATAGTCCACGGATCCGGGATAGAAGATCGTGAAGGTGCCATTGCCGTTATCCGTCACGTTGATACGGTCATCCGCGCAGGTGGCGCGGTCGAACGTACCGGCATTGACCTCAGCGACTTTGACGCCCTTGGCGGCAATGGCCTCGGGGACGTTGCTGTCGAGCATCGGCTCATCGATGCCGTCGCGGAAGAGGTACATGGCGACGTTGGTGTTGTTCGGGAGCGTGATCTTGCGGTAGTCAGAGGTGTAGAAGTCGTCCATGGCCATCTGCCAGGAGACGACGACCTCGGGCACGTGGTTCACGATGATGGTGTTCAGACCGTACTTCAGCAGCGTGCCGAGATACTGGGAGCCGTAGGCGTTGCGATCATACAGGAACATACGGGACAGGACGGGAGAGAGGGTGCCGATTGCGTCAGCGGTTTGCTGGCTGATATCAAACTCATCGTATCTGTGTCCGCCGATAACAACTCTGCTTTGACCACAAGCCCTGTATTTGTAGGTATATGAAGTGTCCTTGAAGATATCGCCGGTTTCCAAGACCGTATACAGGATATCGCGGAAGTGACTGTCCACAATCGACGCGCGGTTCTCGTTCTGCTTGTCGTCATAGCCGCCGCCAAGCTCGCCTACGATAGAGCCATACAGGCCGTTCGCCTTCGTGACACCGCCCCAGTTCATGAACAGATCCGTCGACAAACCATTGAACACATCCACCAGCTTGCTACCGGGTCTGGCCATCGTCTGATTGATCAAATAGCGGATTGCTTCCTGATAGGTCATCGTTTGACCCATAACTTCCTGACTATTTGAAAAGTCAGTACCATCCAAGTCCTTGTTGTAGTTACCCTTGGTGGCATAGTTCAAGCGGTGCGTCATCTGATCGGTATTCGTGATTTGAACCGTATCGTTATTCTTCTCGTAATCCCAAGTCCATTTGGCAGGATCAAATCTGCCTGTTATTTTGCTTGCATCATAATCCCATGCTCTGGAGCCAAAGAACTCATCGACAAGCTGATACAGGAAGTACTCCATGGAAATGTAGTAGCCATTGGAATCGTTTCCGGTAGAGTTGGAAATATGCGTACCCTTCCAACCTTCTTCGTTATAAGGAAGCAAACCCATGGGATAGGTGTCGCTGTCGAAGATCGCTTTCTGAATGTCAAATTTCTGGAGCAGGAGCTTGCCGTCCATGGGATAATTGCCATTTGCAAGATTACCCGGCTGCGCCTGCGCAACGATCGCGTCATCACCGTTATAGCCCTGGGCAACGGTCTCGAGAATATCGTGCATATTCTCATAGTAGCCCGTGTTCTGCGTCGTATTCTTGGTGTTGCCGTAATAGGGCGTCAGATAGTTAATGCCGAGGCGGATGTTGCCCATGCCGGCCGTGGAGACATAGGGCACGGGGTCGAGCTGGTTGAGGATGTTGTGGATGTTCGGATAGTTCGTGGCCGTGTCGCTGGGCTCGCGGGTCGCGGCAGCGCCCGCCGCCGCCTCGAAGGTATAGGCGTAGATATCCTTCGCGGTGGTCTTGAAGCTGGCCGCAGCGTCGGTCATGTCGCCCGCGACGAGGTTCGCGACCGCGCCGGAGCGGGAGTAGCCCACGATCCAGTACTTGACCTTGGTGCCCTCTGCAAACTGAGTCGAATGGTTCGCAATGTGCTGATTCACAGCACCAAGTACCTTATCCGTCGCCTCCCGGAAGCCCTGATGCTCCAAGCTGTCAACGCCGGAGCCGAGCTTGAAGTTGGAGCCCCACTCCGCGCCGTAGCCGCCGCCGCGGATGCCGATGGCGACGAGGGTGTAGCCGTCGTTCGTCTTCGTGGAGGGATTATACACCTCGATGGGCTTGGAGCCGATGACAACGCCGATCGTGTCCAGTCCGGGGATCTTGTCAAACTCATCGTTGACGGTGATATCGGAAGACGCAAAGCCGATGTTCTGCAGGAACTCCTTGCCGTTCTTGGAGTAATTGGCGTAACTATTGTCAATCTGCTCATTGGAGCCGAAGGCCGCCATGACAAAGTCCATGGACGCCGTGGCGAGAGAGGTGCTCTCGATCTCGGTCCACAGGAGCGAACGGGTATAGAGCTTGCCCGTGTGCTGCGTCGGGATCAGCGCACTGGTTGTCTCCTTCCGATAGCTCGTATAGTTGATGTCCTTCTGCAGGAGCGTCTTGCTCGCGAGCGTGTCGGAATAGGACGGCAGGGCAAAATAGTCGTCCGTATAAACATAGGGAACGACATAGTCTGCACCGTCTTTATGAGTTCCTTCATTTGGCATACTGTTGTGGAACGCGCCGAACTGGACGGTTCCGGCGTAGATGTGGTTGAGCTTCGGCTCAACGGGGTCGGTGCTCTGCTCGCCATCGGCCTTCGCCGTGGTCATGCCGAACGGGAGCAGGACAAACACCTGCACCAGCACCAGCAGGAGCGCGAGGAGCTTCTTCGTGGTTTGCTTCATGCGATTCTTCCTTTCTTTATCATCAAAACAAATGATTTTCACATGGGGGTTGAAAAAAGCATGGATTCTACAATCATACGTTGAATAAATTTATCATGATTAATCACAGAATGCAAGTTAAAAACAATTACATTTTATGCTGGTAAAATGGCGAAATCACTTGCTTTTTCCACAAAAAAAAGCAACCATGCCGAAGCATGGTCGCTTTTTTATTGCATTGAGTTCAGGAGGCGAAGAAGTTGCCGTCCGTAAACGCGTTGTAGCAGCCGCCACGGCTCATCAAATACGAGCCGATGTAATCTTCAAAATCATCATACAGCGAGCCCAAACCTTCTTCATAATACTCGTTGGTGCATCCTTCAACTCCTATGTTAAACAAAGACACGTTTGCGTCTGTATAGGAGCAGGAGGCGCGATCACGATAAGTCACGGTCGTGATATCCTGATTTGCCTTGCAGCTGGCGATATGCTCGAGGAGTTCAAAGGACTCTGCATACACGCAGGGCTTCTGATAGGGTTTCTTCATAGATTGCTTGCCTCCTTAGTTGCCGAACAGTCTGGCAATGCTGCCGAAGAGGCTGTTCACGAAATTGGAGAAGATCTGCTGGATAATACTGGCGATGCTCGGCGTAGGATTCACAGGCTCCTGAGAGGGCACAACCGGTTCCGCAGAAGGCGCGGGATCGTCAGAGGGCAGCGGAGTCGGCTCCGGATCAGGAACAGCAGTGGGCTGCGGATCGGATTCAGCAGGATCTGACGTCTCAAGAACCGTTGTGTCCGCAATCGACTGGACTGTGCTCATCATCATCGGGGCAAACGCCAGACGCTTAAAGCTGTTGAGGTTGTTCGTGCTGTCCACAGGCACATCCTGCGCAACGATATCCTCAAGCGAAACACCGGTAATCTTCAGATTCGTGAGGGAAATCACATTTGTGTTGCCCAGTTTTGTCTTGATCGACACGACGCCGTCGGTGATCAGATCCGTAATGTCGTAATACTGATCCACGCTGGAGGAAATCTGCTTCTCGGTTTTGTTGATCACGACAGTGCCGCTGCCCTGCGGCGCGCTGACGCCGAGATAAACCTTCTCGCCGCTGTCAGCAGACCATTTGTTGAGCTTGAATGCAACGCCCTGCCCATTCTGGAGATAAATCTCATTCTTCGGGCTGTTCGTCTTATAAACTTCAAACTGGTTCTGATAAATCTTCTGCGGGTTGCCGTCCGCATCATTGGACGTCATGACAATGATATCCGCGTTGTCCAGATACAGCACACCGCTGACTGCGGCGGCTTCTTCGCCGGTCAGCTCCCCATATGCAGTCGTGCTGAGGGCGCTGAAGGTGCTGGATTCATTCAGCAGAAGCTCGTGGAGGTTGAAGTAGTTGGCGTTTGCCTCGTCAGTCTCATTCAGCTCAGCAGCCGCAGCACTGTCCGCCTGAACGGGATTGTAGACACGGACGCCGTCAAGCTTATACTGCGCGCCTTCGCTCGCCATAATCATCAGCGTGTAGACACGGGCGCCTTCCAGCGTTGTAAAGCTGGCGCTGGGCGTGTTGTAATAATCTGCAGAGGAATAGTTTCTGATCGAAGCCGCCTTGCCGACGCGGGTCGCCGTTGTGCACTCGCTCGGATTGCTCGCCTTGAAGACCGCAGCAGTAATATAGCCGCCATCTTCATGCGTCGTGCAGTAGACGTCAATGCCCGTACCATAGAACGTGAAGTAATACTTACCGGAAGCGTCGATCGTTCCAGTCTGATTCACGGTATCGCCCGGGGTGACGACCTGAGCATTCGCAGCGGTAAAGCTGTCATCATAGTAGACGCTGCTCGCGGGGACGGTGGTGATCTGGTTCCATGCCTTTACTGCGCCATCCTGATTTGAAGGAATGCCGTAGACCAGAGCCGTATCCACAGTCGCATAGGCGGTGTTGATGACAGCAGTCTTGTCGGACTGTGCCTGCGTGGTCAGCTGATAGGTGACCTTCTCATTGGAGAGATCAAACGCACCGTTGTTATGAGTCTCGCCCTTCATCTGCTTGGCTTCGGTGGCGAGCTGCATCTTGGCGGCATAGTCGACCACATAGGTCGGCACCGTGCCGACTTCGATGCTGGGCATCGGGAAGGCGGCCTTGAGGGTGTTACCGTCATAAACGCCGGAGGCGTCCGTGTTGGAATAGATCGTGCCGGTGGCGTTGGCCTTGGGGGTGAGTCCCTTGATGGTCACGATGATCTTGCGGCCCTGATTCTCAGCGGTATCGTTCTCAATCGCGGGCTTGCCGTAAGCAACAAAGTTCGTCTTGTAGTCAAAGCCGGTGAGAGAAACCGTACCGTTGCTGTAGGTCGCCGTCAGGCTGGAATCGGCAGGAGCACTCCAGGAAATGTTGCCCTGCGCATCCGCAGTGCCGACCGCGGTCTGAACCGTGATGGTGGGATTCGCCGGAACATCAAAGCTGTCAGAGATGAAGTCCTTCAGCTCGGCGGAAGCGCCCAGCTCGGTGGCGGAGACGATGTTCACAACGGGGACTTCCTTCGTGGTAACTGCGTCGAAGGCGGCTTGAATTTCAGCGTCGTTCGTGACGGGCAGGAAGTAGTGCTCGTCTTCACCAACGATCTTGGTCGAAGCGCCGATTGAGAAGAACTGCTGGTGGCGTGCATTGGAGTCACTTGCGCTGGTCTTCGGATCGACGAAGTCGCCGTCGGAGTTGTACCAGCGGAGCTCATAGCGAATCTGCTTGTTGTCCGCCGTGTAGTAGGTCGAGCTAGTGCTGACAGCACTGCTGCCGGAACCGTCAGCGTAGACCGCGCCGCTGCTGTTCGGGTTCTTGTAGAAGTAAACCGTGCCCTCACGCTGGTCTTCGCCCTGTGTGCTGCTTGTCTCGTTCTTCGGGCTGGTCCATGTGTAGGTGCCATCGCCGTTGTCGATCCACCAGTCGAGTGTGGACAGGCCATTACGAATTGCACTTGCAGCGTATGTCTTTCCATCAACCGTACTGGTGTAGTAGTAGGTCTGCTCCGAATTCAGGGAAGAAGCATACACATTGGACGTGGCGGTGCTGTACTCAGAGGTGAGATACTTCATAAAGTTCTCCACCTGCGTTTCCAACTTGCCGTTATAAAGCGCAATCGTATAAACCTTCGTGCCATAAACATCCTTCGCAATCTGCGCATCAGCAAGCGCTTCATTGGCAATTGCGGGATCATATCCGTATTTGCCTGGTTCGCCGTCCGTGAAGATGATCAGGATGCGCTGACGGGTGTTGTCGCCCGCCGGGATCGGATTGTTTGCGAAGATCTGGTTCGCCATGGCAACGCCGTAGGACGTGTAAGTATAGCCCTCGGTATCGAGCATACCGATGTAGCTGTCAAAGGTATCGTTGACAAGGTTGCCGTTGTTGTCATTCTCATTCAGCGGAATGAAGGCATTTGCGTACAGGCCGTTGTTGAGCGTGCTGTAATTGTTCTCCGTGCCGTTGGCGAACAGCTCGGTGTTGGTGTAGCCCTCCGGCTTGTTATCCGCAAATCCAACCATGGCAATATTGTGGGTCACGCCACGCGCGTCGGCGTCAGCCGCAACATTGTGAGTGAACAGCGAAAGCGCAGCCTGCAGCGCCTGCATACGGGTAACATCGCCGTCTCTGGTATACAGATTGCCATTGTAAACCGTGCTGCCTTCCGTGTAGATCGTGTTGCTTTCGGGAATCTTGACCAGATTACCGTTGGCATCAACATAGCCAAGCTGGTTATAGTTCGTACCGGTTTTCGGGAGGACAAGTCCGTCCACAGCGTCGCCATCAGTAAACCATGAATACGTTTTTCTGCATGCCTTCGCAGTAGCGTTTGTTAACTCAGTTTGACCAAGAAAGTTGATCCGGTGCGCATCAACAAGCGTTTTGAAATCTCCACTTTGTACACCAGCTGTAGGCCAACCAAGACCTTTAGAAGTGAGTTTGGTGAGGTCTCTGCCATCCCAATCGGATACACCAACAAGCCAGTATATATTGTTCTGCCACTCGGCCTTCTGCGCAATTGGATCATTATCGTTCAGATAATAGTATGGATATGCATAATACTCAAGGAACATACCGGCTGTAACAATCCAAACCTTATGCGGCTTGCCATCACTACCGATGCAATAGTAATCCGTCGGAACGTTGAAGTGCGTCGGTGCGCCGTTAGCACCGATCGTGAAACCATCGTGCCCGCTGCCGATCATACGCCAGATTCTCGGCGCAGGAACAGTCTCATAAATCGTACCAGGCATGGCCTTGACCGGATAATACTCGTCTCCAACCTTATAATAATATCCAGCGGCTTCCTCGATGGTCCAGCTCGTCTTTTCCTGATTGTTACCGTCCTTAACCTTGACCCACTCCCCGCCAATGTCATTGATAGCCATGGAGCTTGACTGGTCAACGACGACCGCAATATCAAACTGGGTGTTCGCGGTCTGGGAACCCGCTTCCGGCTTACCGGTGGCATAGGCTTCCAGCTGGAGGTCATAGCTGCCATTTTTCTGCGGCACAAGGTCCTTGGAGAGGACGAGGCCGTCGCCGGTCGTGTCTGCAGGCGTGAGATCATCCGCGAAGCCCGCGAAGGGCAGCAGCGAGAAGACCATGACGAGGCACAGAACGAGGCTCAAAAGTCTTTTCTTCATGCTCATGTTTCCTTTCTTTTCGTCTGACCGGGCGCATTTCGCTCCGCAGCCGAGGCAAGCTCGACGGCTTCGCATTCACTTCCCCGGTCCTCCTCTCCAAATCAAACCCGCTTTGCTGGGCTTTGATTTGGTTTGGTTGGACTGATAATAAATATGGGGGTGACGTCAGAAGAAACTCGCTCCACTCCGCAGCGCCGCTTTTGCGGCACGGCTTTGTTTCCGCTCCTTCCTTCTTCCTTTCCAAATCAAACCCGCTTCGCTGGGCTTTGATTTGGTGCATGGGGTATGGGGGTGCGTACAATATATATAAAAACAAAAATGTTTTTACCAAGAGAATTGCGGGCGGATGATATCCGCCCCTACAGTTGGTGCGGCGGTGCACAGGTCCCCGCCCTTCTGTCATCCTGAGCGGAGCGAAGCGGAGTCGAAGGATCTTGCCTCCGCAGTACCGCACTGCCAAGATCCCTCGGCAAGCTCGGGATGACAGGGAATGCGGGCG
>JAZQDI010000115.1:0-6686 GCA_045546715.1 Oscillospiraceae bacterium
CCAGCACGTCCGTGCCGATGTGGGGCTTGGCGTCCCAGCAAATGTGCTCCGGCGCGCCGTGCGCGGCAAACTGCTCCAGCACCCAGCGGATGCGGCTGTCATGCGTGCCGGTGTTCAGTTTCCCGTCCGAGAAGGTTCCGGCCCCGCCCTCGCCGAACTGCACGTTGTTTTCCGGGTCAAACGGCCCGCCTGCGTGGAAGGCCTCCACCTGCGCCGTGCGCGTGTCCACGTCGCGGCCGCGCTCGAGCACGATGGGTCTTGCCCCGGCCTTTGCCAGCACGAGCGCGGCGAACATGCCCGCCGGACCGAAGCCCACCACCACCGGACGCACCGCTGCCGTCACGGCCGGAATCTCATAGACATAGGGCTTCACGGCGCTCGCCTGCCTGCAGCGCGCGAGAAGCTTATCTTCGTTTTCCTGTACCTGCACGCAGACCGTGTAGATCCATTTCAGATCGTCCTTTTTCCGCGCGTCCAGCGATTTCTTCCGGATCGTGAGCGCCGTGATGTTCGATGCGTCTGTGCGCAGCGCCCTCGCCGCGAGCGTGGTCAGTCGGTTCTCCGGCTCGCCGGGGCGCAGCTTCAGATTCGATACTGCGATCATCTGCCGAGCCTCCCCGCCATGTGTCCGCTGCTCCAGGCCCACTGGAGATTGAAGCCGCCGCAGTCGCCGTCCACGTCGAGCACCTCGCCGCAGGCGAAAAGCCCGGGCACGAGGCGGCTCTCCATCGTGCGGGGGTCAAATTCGGAGCACTTCACGCCGCCGGCTGTCACCTGCGCACTGTCAAATCCCTCCGTGCCGCGCACGGGGAGGACAAAGCCCTTGCAGGCGCGGGCGATCGCTTTGAGCTGTGCGTCCGGGAGATCGCGCAGCGGTGTGTCCGCCTTTTGGTTTACATAACGAATGATCGTCTTACCCAGCCGGTTGTGGAGCATGCCGGTCAGCAACTCGCCGGCGGGGAGGGCGGGCGCGGTCTCGCGCCGCGCGCGCAGCAAATCAAACACGGTGCGGATGTCATAGTCCCGGAGAAAGTCCAGTGTCAGCCGCAGCCCCTCGCCGCCGGTGGCGGCAGACCGGGAGAGATCGAACACCGCCGGGCCGGACACGCCCTTTTCCGTGAACTGCACCTCGCCCTCGGTGCGCGCGAGTGTCTGCCGCGCGGCGGAGAGCGTCAGCCGTGCGTCCGCGCGTACGCCCTTGAGCGCCTTGGGATAGTCTGTCTCCGTCGTGAGCTGCACGAGCGCGGGATGCAGTCCCGTCCGGCTGTGGCCGAGACTCTGCAGCAGGGCATAGCCGTCCTTCACGCCGCCGACCTTTGCGCCCGCCATGCCGCCGCAGGCGACAATTACGCAGTCGGCGCGTGTTTTCTCCTGCTCGGTCTCGAGAAGAAAGCCCTTGCCTTCCCGTCGCAGGGAGAGCACCGGCTCGGCCGTGCGCAGGGCGATGTTTTCCGTGCCCTCGATGGCGAAGCGCAGCACGTCGAGCACGCTGTTGGCGCTGTCCGAGAGGGGATAGACCCGGCCGCTTGGCTCCGTCACGGTGAGAAGGCCGCGCGCGTGGAACCAGTCGAGCGTATCCCGCACGGTAAACGCCTCCAGCGCCGGGCGCATGAAGCCCGGCGTCTCGCTGTGGTAGCGCTCCGGCGTGAGCGATTCGTTTGTGAGATTGCAGCGGCCGTTGCCCGTGCTCAGCAGCTTTCGCCCGGCGCGGTTCTGCCGCTCAAAGAGCATCACGCGGTTGGCCGGATTTTCTGCGGCGGTGAGCGCCGCCATCATGCCGGACGCGCCCGCGCCGATGATCACGATGGTTGACATAATATATAAATTCTCCTCGTTTCTGTGGTTCCTTCATTAAACCACAGTTTTTCTGCAGACGCAAGGGAGGAAAACGGCGCTGAATTTTGGCTTTTTTCACCTTTACTCTTCTCTGCAAATTCGCTATAATAAGACAAATTCAAAAGAAAGCGAGGATGTATTTCATGTACGATACCAATGTGCGTCCCGAGAACATGGAGCGCATTACCACCCCCGCGCTGGCAAACGCGTTTATTGACGAGCAGGTTCAGGCGCTGCGCGCCCAGATCGGCGACGGCAAGGTGCTTCTGGCCCTCTCCGGCGGCGTGGATTCCTCCGTTGTGGCGGCGCTGCTCATCAAGGCGGTCGGCAAGCAGCTCGTCTGCGTCCACGTCAACCACGGTCTCCTGCGCAAGGGCGAGCCCGAGCAGGTCATCGAGGTGTTCCGCAATCAGATGGACGCGAACCTGATCTATGTCGACGCAGTGGATCGCTTCCTGGATAAGCTCGCCGGCGTGAGTGAGCCGGAGAAGAAGCGCCACATCATCGGCGAGGAGTTCATTGACGTCTTTGCCGACGAGGCCCGCAAGCTGGACGGCGTGAAATTCCTCGCGCAGGGCACCATCTGGCCGGACATTCTCGAGAGCGAGGCCGGCATCAAGGCGCACCACAACGCCGGCGGTCTGCCGGAGGACATCGCCTCCCGTTTCGAGCTCGTGGAGCCGGTGCGCATTCTCTTCAAGGACGAGGTCCGCGAGGTCGGCAGAGCGCTCGGCCTGCCGGACAACATGGTCGATCGTCAGCCCTTCCCGGGTCCCGGACTCGGCGTGCGCTGCGTCGGCGCCATCACGCGCGACCGTCTTGAGGCTGTCCGCGAGTCTGACGCGATTCTCCGTGAGGAATTCGCCAAGGCCGGTCTCGCCGGCAAGGTCTGGCAGTACTTCACCGTCGTGCCGGACTTCACGTCCACCGGCATCACCGACGGCAGCCGCACCGACGCCTGGCCCGTCATCGTCCGCGCCGTGAACACGCGCGACGCCATGACCGCCACTGTGGAGCACCTCGACTGGGCGTTGGTAGAGCGCATCACCTACCGCATCACCCACGAGGTCAAGGGTGTCAACCGCGTACTCTATGACTGCACGCCCAAGCCCACGGCGACCATCGAGTACGAATAATTAAAATCATCTTTCCAAGTCCGGAATGTGCTGTGTTCTCAGCATATTCCGGTTTTTTATAATTACTCAGATTATATATGCTCTGTGAAGGAGTGATTCCGAAGAGTGATGAAATTCACAAAATTCACTGAATATTCTCTTCGTTCGATTGACAAAGTGAATATTGTGGATATAATAGAATTAGGAATTATTAAGGGAGGCGCTCCGATGAATTTTGAAACTGAGAATATTGAGTTCAAGTCTCAATTCACTGAAGAAATATATAAAGAGGTCGTAGCGTTTGCAAATACGGATGGCGGCATCATTTATGTTGGCATTGATAATGACGGCAATGTGATCGGCCTGAACAATGTTGATGATGAATATACGCGGATTACCAATGGGATTCGTGATGCCATCATGCCGGATGTTACCATGTTCGTTCGCTTTTCTATCCAGGAAAACAAAGTTGTTCGGATTACTGTAAGCGAAGGCGCGAATAAACCGTATTATCTCAAAGCCAAGGGCTTAAAGCCCAGCGGCGTTTATATCCGGCAAGGTGCATCCAGCGCCCCCGCGTCCCCGGAGCAGATCCGTCAGATGATTAAGGACAGCGATGGGGATAACTATGAAGAAATGCGGTCAATGGAGCAGGCTTTGACATTTGAGGCAGCTGCAAATGCTTTTCAGAAATACGATGTACCATTTGGGGAGGAAAAGTATCGCGTGCTGGGTATCACGCAGAAAGATGACGCGCTTTTTACGAACCTCGCATTTCTCCTTTCGGATCAATGCACACACACCATTAAGATTGCAGTTTTCGGAGACAATGCAAATACGTCTTTTAAGGACCACAAGGAGTTTGGCGGATCGGTTTTTCAGCAGTTGGAAGATGCTTTTCACTATCTGACACTCTGCAATAAGACAACCGCCACATTTCAGGGGCTGGAGCGGATTGAGAAGCAGGATTATCCAACCCAGGCCCTTCGCGAGGCACTGCTCAATGCGATTGTGCACCGTGATTACAGCTTCAGCGGCAGTATCATTATCAACGTGAATGACAGAGAGATCGAGTTTATCTCCATTGGCGGACTTTTGCCCGGTCTGTCCCCCGAGGATATCCGCAGCGGTATCTCCCAGCCCAGAAACAAGAAGCTGGCGGATATTTTCTATCGCCTTCATCTAATCGAGAGCTACGGAACGGGAATCCGCAGGATTTACAGCCTGTATGAAAACTGCCCGCTTCAGCCGCGGATTGAGGTCACGTCCAACACGTTCAAGATGGTCCTTCCCAATATGAACGCTGCAGGAGAGAAGATGGAAACAACGCAGCAGATCTCGCCGGTGAATTCGCAGCTGCAGAAGATCCTGGACTATGTTTCTGAGCATGGTCAGATCACAGATGGAGAAGTACAACATCTTCTCGGCGTAAAAAAGACGCGTGCGTTCACACTCACAAAAGCGCTGCGTGAGATGGGGCTTCTGCGTGTTGAGGGGCGCGGACAGGAAAAACGATATTTTTTGAAATAAACCAGATTCGTGTGCAGATTGGCTGATATAAGATAAGAGGATACTGCATTGCAAGAACGGCTTGCTGAACGACTTGTTTTTGCTCGTGACGAATCATCTCTTCTTCTGCTGAATCAGTTTCAATGAGCAGGACATCGTCTTCCAGCGGGAGCGTCTGCCCGGCAGCGCGACGCTTGTTTTTTGCGGTATTCCGGGCGACCGTACCCAACCAGCTTTTGAGCGAGGACGGCTTGATGTTTTCGGCGTGATTCCAGAGAGACGCAAACACATCGGCGGCGACCTCCTCTGCATCGGCGGGAGACATGGATTGCCCGACAATATGAAACGCAATCGTGTACACATAGGCGCTGTATCGCTCGATGATCCACGCGAGTGCATCCTCGGACCCTTTTTGCAGCGCGCGCAGCGCTTTTGCGTCGTTCAAGCCATCACCTCCTCTGTATCAGATCTTCTAAACGGCCGTTCACCCATAATAACACAAGGGAGGGTGAAAAGGTTTCGTTCAGAATTCCAAACAAAACGGAAATTGTAAATAAGTAAATAATATGAGATCCTGCCCGAACAAGCTGACCTGACCGATTTGCATCAAACTGAAATTGTGTTCAAGAATGACACTGATTGCGAGATGAATCAGTATGCAAAAGCGAACGGCTGTATCACAACAGCGCAAGTAATACAGATTACAAGAATCACTTCTAATTCCGAAGAACCTTTGGAGATCATGGAATTTGCGGATGAAATGGACGAAAATCGAATTTTGAATGCGTTTTTTCACAGGGTGTCAAGGTCTGAGAGCAGAATGCGAATATTATTCATGTTTTTTGCATCCCCTCTGTCCGCGGAATCGCGGGCAGGGGGATTTCTGTTTTCGATATCTCATTCCTGCAACACGAGAGCGAAATACTGCGAAAAAAACCGGTGTCAGAGAGCGCTTGATGTCGAAAAAACAGACGCATATCCGCCAAATGGAAGGGCTTTCCAAATAATGCACCATCCTGTATAATTATTTAAAATGGTACAGTATGCACATTTGTGATAGTCGCTGAACATAATAGGGGAGATGCAATTTGAAAATTGAGCAACTGGAGCAGCTGATTCGTATCACGGAGCTGGGAAGCATGAACGAGGCGGCAAAGGAGCTGTACATTTCCCGGTCGTCCCTGTCCAGCTCCATCAAGAAGCTGGAAGAGGAGCTCGGTGAGGAGATCTTTGTGCGTCACTCCAAGGGCATCCGTCTGACGGACTATGGTGCGGTTGTGCTCAAGCAGGCGCAGGATATCTGCGATCGCATCGGCTTCCTGCGCGGTGCGTCAAAAGAAAAGACGGTCCGGCGGCTGACGATTGCGAGCATGTTCTGCTCCATGGCGAACGACGCCTTCGCAGATTTGATTTGCGACCATCCGAACGAGCATCTGCATGCTTCGATCAACGAATGCAGCCTTGACGAGGTGCTGCAGCGCGTGAGCAACGGCGTATGCCGCATCGGTGTGCTCACGGAGTATTCGGAAAACCGGGAAATCATCAAGCACACGCTGGAGGAAAACGATCTGGAGTTTCATGTGCTCTGCGAGCGGACGCTCGGCGCGATTGTCGGGCGCAGCAACCCCCTCTTTTACAGCGACCGTACAGAGGTGGAGCTCGCCGAGCTGCAGCAGTATCCCTTGCTGGAAAACTACGCCACGCCCACGGATCACGCCTGGGAATACACCCGCGTTTCCGTGTCGGACTCGATGGCGCGGATATACGTCAGCGATCTGGGTCTTGCGCTGCGCCTTGTGTCCGACTCTGACGCCGTCATGATCGATACGGACGACAGCCGCATTTACCGCAAGCTCTATGCCCGCACGGATTATCGCTTCATCCCCATCAAGGACTATCCCCAGTGCAAGACCGGCTGGATCAAGCTCAAGGATCTCCAGCTCACGACCATGGAGCAGGCGTTTATCAAACAGCTGGAGCAGAAAATGCTCTTTGCAAGTTAATAGTGGAAGTTTTGTCTCGCCCCGAATATCGGGGCGATTTTTTTGTTCTTGCGTGATTTTGAACCATTTTGCCCGGAAAACCAGACGTCTGGTTTCCCGGACAAAATGCTCTTTGAACCGCTGCAACCATGCGGTTTTGTTTCGTGCTACCTTGATTCATATTCGCTTCAATTTGCGGCTTGAAGTCGGAGGCCAAGCGGGCTTAGGAAGACAATGACTAGGC
>JAZQDI010000116.1:0-8559 GCA_045546715.1 Oscillospiraceae bacterium
CCGCCCGACCCGCCCGAAACGGCGGCGCCGCCCCCCTCCCCCCCGCCGACGCCGCCGCCCACTCCCACTCCACCGCCGGAACCGACGCCGGAGCCGACGGACGATGCGCTCGTGGTCGTGGCGGACTATATTCCCTCCATCCATGTGGATCTGCGCTACGCCACGACGCGAAACTGCTCCGGCGCGGTGATCTACGATTTTTCAGACGCAATGCTGCGCTACGGCACCGTGAAGAAGCTCGCCGCCGCGCAGGAGGCTGTGCTTGCGCAGGGGTACAGTCTTCTGATCTGGGACGCCTATCGCCCGGTTTCCGCGCAGTTCAAGCTCTGGGAAATCTGCCCGGACAACACCTTTGTCGCGAATCCTTATACGGGCTTTTCCGCGCATAGCCGCGGCAACACCGTGGACATTGCGCTCGTGACGGCGGACGGCGAGGCGGTGGCGCTGCCGTCTGACTTTGACGAATTCTCTCCGCTCGCGGACCGGGACTACTCCGACGTGTCCGAGGCTGCGGCGGCAAACGCCAATCTGCTCGACCGGGCCATGACGGAGGCCGGCTTCGTCGGCTACATCGGCGAGTGGTGGCACTACAGCGACAGCGTGCGATATGACGTTGTGCAATAAAAAGAGCGAGGGCCTTGTGGCTCTCGCTCTTTTTAACACTCGCGCTCCATCGCGGCAGGCGTTGCCCGCCTTGGTCGGCGCGAGGGTGCGGCATCAGCCGCACCTTAGGGAGATTTTCCGCCGCACATGTCGCCGGAAAATCGACTGAATTGAATTCGCGCCATTCAAGGCGCGAACTCTGTGAGACTTTTTGAGACTCAAAAGCAAAAAGAGAGAGCATCAACGCTCTCTCATTTTTTATATTGAAATAAATCGCAGCGGATCATGCCGTTATAGAGCTTGCGTTTCTTGTCCGCTTTCTGACCGAAGGCGGTCTCAAACTCCGGGTGCGAGCAGATGAGATACAGGCTCCAGTGCTCAGCTTTGGCATAGGCCGCGCCGAAGGCGGTATAAAGCGCCTCGGCCTCTCGCTTTTCGAGCATACGCTCGCCGTAGGGCGGGTTTGTGACGATGACGCCGCGCGCCGTCGCGCGGGAGAAGTCTCTGGCGTCCGCCACGGAGAACTCGATGAGCTCGGCCACCCCGGCGCGCTTGGCATTTTGCCGCGCCATGGCGACGGCCTTGGGATCAATGTCTGAGGCGAAGATGTGATAGTCCCCATGAAACTCCCGGCTGCGGGCGTTTTCGCGCTCCGCCTCCCAGACGGTTGGCGGGCAGAGCGCCCACTGCTGCGCGGAGAAGCTGCGGTTCAGCCCCGGCGCGCGGTTTTTCGCGGCGAGCGCAGCCTCGATGGCGAGCGTGCCGCTGCCGCAGAAGGGATCGCAGAAGTCGCCCCTGCCGCGATAGCCCGCGATGTCCACGCAGGCGGCAGCCAGCGTCTCGCGCAGCGGCGCGAGCACATGCGCCGGGCGATAGCCGCGCTTGTGCAGTCCGGTGCCGGTCGTGTCGAGATAGAGCACGGCCTCGTCCTGCATGATGGAAAACTGGATCTGATATTTCTCCCCGTCCTCGGGCAGCCAGTTTAAGCGATAGCGCTGACCGAGCCGGGTGACGACGGCTTTTTTCACGATCTTCTGGCAGTCGGGCACGGAGTGCAGCGCGCTGTTTAAGCTGTAGCCCTTGACGGGAAAGGCGCCGTTTTTCGGGATGAACTGCTCCCACGGCAGCGCCTTCGTGCCCTCGAAGAGCGCATCGAAGGTCTTCGCCTCAAACCGGCCCAGCTCAATGAGCACGCGCTCGGCAAAGCGGGAGCGGAGATTGACCCGCGCAATGGCAGCCTCGTCCCCGGTGAAGCGGACGCGCCCGTTTTCCGGGCGGACATTCTCCAGTCCCATGTGGCGCAGCTCGTTGCCGACCGGCCCCTCCAGACCGAAGAGGCAGGGCGCGCAGAGGTCAAGCTTCGGCATTGTCTGTCGGCTCCTCTTCCGTGATTTCCACCTCAATGTCCGTGACGTCCTCGCCGGACTCGGGGTCTGTTTCCGTGATCTCCACATCAATATCGGAGAGATTCTCTTCCGCAGCCTGTGCTGCCTCAGCGGCAGGCGCCTCCGCCGTCTTCACGGCGTAGCCCTTGCAGAGGATACGGATGAGCTCATAAAGCGCATAGAGCAGGCACACGCCGGCGGCAGCCGAGAGCCCGACGACCCACGCCATGGGCAGGCGGCCCACCTGGTCCACATGCACGACATAGTCCGCAAGGATCTCTGCTGCGTCATCCGTCTCGGGCGTGAGACCCATCTGCGTCATCCACTCCTGATTCTCGCCGAACCAGGAATAAAGCTGCTCGGCGACGCTCTCGCTCAGCGGCTCCACCGTGCCGCGCACGATGATGTATTTATCCAGATCATAGGACACGCCGTTGATAATATCCTGCGTGGAGTCGGCCACGGTCTTTTCGGACGCGAGCCAGCGCTGCGGGAAGCAGAACGCCACAAGCTCGCCGTTGACCGGAATGACGCCGTAGCGCTCGACGGCGGTGTCGCCGCGGAAGCCCTCGGCGAAGTTGCCGAGGATGATGTTGACCTCATGCTCCACATAGTCGCCGGTCTGCGGGCCGGTGCTCACGGGCTCTGCCTCGCCGGAGCCCGCAGGCTCGAGCGCGGAGAGCTGACTGTCCAGAAGACTGCCGGCCGGGCCGATCATTTTGAAGATGCCGAAGCCGCTCACCGCCAGCAGCACCACAGCGGCGAGCACGGCGCAGATCAGCCGAATCCATGCTTTTTTTACCCGAACGGGATCGTTTTGTTTCATTTTATATTCCTCACTTTCTTACACATTGTCCAGTGCAGCGGACTCCATCATCGCATCGAGCAGCGCTATGGCCACCGCAGCTTCCATGACCGGGATCGCCCGCGTGGCAAGGCAGGGATCGTGACGGCCGTGAACGCGCATGGCCGTCTCCTCCATGGTCTGGATATTCACAGTCTGCTGCTCGGCGGCGATGCTCGGCGTGGGACGCATGGCCATGCGCACAACGAGGGGCATGCCGTTGGTAATGCCGCCGTTGATGCCGCCGGCGTTGTTCGTCTCGCAGACAATCCTCCCCTTTTCCAGCCGGAAGGGATCGTTCGCCTCAGACCCGCGCAGCTCGGCAAGGCCAAAGCCGAGACCGAACTCCACGCCCTTTACGCCGGGAATGGCATAGAGCGCAGAGGCGATGCGGCTTTCCATGCCGCCGTAGAGCAGACCGCCCACGCCGGCGGGCACGCCCTGCACCCGGCACTCGAGCACGCTGCCCACACTGTCGCCCGCGGCGCGGGCTTCGAGAATCTCACGCTTCATCTCAAACGTGAGCGTATTGCCCTTCGCCCTGCCCACCTGCACAGCGTCCGCCGCGATGGTCACGCCGCGGCGCTCGAGAATCTGGCGGCAGAGCGCGCCGGCAAAGACCATGCAGGCCGTGAGTCGACCGCTGAAGGGGCCGCTGCCGCGCAAGTCCATATTGCCGTGGAACTTCACGGCGGCGGTATAGTCCGCGTGGCTGGGACGAAGCACCTCGGGGTGATAATCCGAGGAGTGCGTGTCGCTGTTTTTGAAAATGGCGGTCACCGGCGAGCCGGTGGTCTTGTTGTGGTACAGGCCGGAGAGAATCAGCGGCTCATCCGTCTCCTTGCGGGGCGTGGTGAGATCGCCGCTGCCTGGGGCGCGGCGGCGCATTTGCGTGCGCACGGCCTCCATGTCGATCGGCTCCCCGGCGGGAAGACCGTCCACCACAACGCCGATGCCCGGCCCGTGGCTCTCGCCGAATATGGTGACGCGCACCAGTTGTCCGTATGTATTCATCGGGTTCGCTCCTTTGATGAGAACTCTGTAACTTTATAAGAATACAACAAAAAAGCGAGAGGGGCAAGCCCCCCATTGTCATTTTGAGCGGAGTCGAAGGATCTTGCCGCTGCAGTATCACAGCCGCATCTGTTCTATTTCTCTGCGCTGCCAAGATCCCTCGGCAAGCTCGGGATGACAGGAGGTTGATGATTGGCGTCAGCGCACGGCGCTGAGCTCTCCTTTTTTCGCAATGCGAAAAAAGGAGAAGCGCCCGGCCGGAACGGACAAAACCGGCAGGGCGCCTCCCCTTTTTCAGGAGAAATGGAGTCGGAAAACATGAGCGAGGACCTGTTGGGGGACAAGTCCTCAAAAAAGGATTGTCATTTAGTTGTTTTTATTATATAATACACACATCGATTAGTAAAGAGAATTTTTCTAATGGAAGCATTAAGCTTTTTAATCGATGAGGTGTGTTTATGATTCCCTATCTTGCCTTCCTGAATGTATTGGAGCTCAACAGTTTTTCGCAGACTGCGAGAGCCATGGGATACACCCAGTCCGCCGTGAGTCAGATGATCAAGGGTTTGGAGGAGGAGCTGGGCGTAACGCTGCTGCTCCGCTCGCGCACAGGCGTAACGCTCACGCGTGAGGGCGAGGCGCTGCTGCCCTATATCCGCGATGTGGCGCAGGCACACCGCGCGCTGAATGATCAGGCCGCGGCAGTACGCGGTCTGGAGCAGGGCATCGTGCGCATCGGGAGCTTCAACAGCGTCTCGAGCAGTCTGCTGCCGCGGGCAATCAAGCGCTTTAAGGAGGAGCATCCCGCCATCCGCTTTGAGCTGCATCAGGGACTGTATCAGGAGCTGGAGAGCTGGGTGCGCGAAGGCGTGGTCGACTTCAGCTTCACGGATCTGTCCCGGTCGACGGAGTTTGCCTCGCTCGCCCTGTTTCAGGACGAGCTGCTTGCGGTGCTCCCGGCGGATCACCCGCTCGCGGAGATGGAGACGATTCCGACGGCGCGGTTTTCCGAGGAGCCCTTCATCCTGCTCGACGAGGGCCGCGGCGGCGCGACGCTCAACGCCTTTCTCGACGCATACCCGAAGCTGGACGTACAGTATCGCGTGGCGGACGATTACAGCATCCTGAACATGGTGGAAAACAAGCTGGGCGTGGCCGTGCTGCCGGAGATGGTGGTGCGCTCTGCCCCGCGGGGCGTCGCCGTGCGGAAGCTCTCCCCGCCGATCCGCCGGAACATGGGCATCATCTACCGGCGGCAGGCCGGGCTCGGCACGGCGGCACAGGCGTTTCTGGAGGTGCTCCGGAGCGTGATCAACGAGTAATTTTCCGGCGTTTTATTTCTTTACAGGGTGAAAGAATTATGATAAAGTAAAGCGTCAGATTTCAGAAAAGAAGGGTTTTTATGAGCTTTACGGGCGTATTGGTCAACACGGGGACAGTTCTCATCGGCAGTCTGCTGGGACTGCTGTTCAAGAAAGGCATTCCGGAGCGCGTGAGCAATGCCGTCATGATCGGCATGGGCATGTTCACAGTGTATCTCGGCATCGACGGTGCCCTCGGCGCGGAAAACGCCCTGATCGTGATTGCAGCGCTGGTGCTCGGCGCAATCGTCGGCACGCTGCTGGATCTGAACGGGGACATCAGCCGGCTCGGCAAGTGGATCGAAGCGAAATTCCGCCGCGGCGCGGGCGAGAGCGTCTCGGTCGCGGAGGGGTTCATGACGGCAAGTCTCCTCTTCTGCGTCGGCGCGATGACGGTCAACGGCGCGATTGAGGCCGGCGTGCAGGGGAAGAACAATCTCTTTTTCACCAAGTCGACGATGGACCTCTTTTCGAGCATGATGCTCGCCTCCGGGCTAGGCTTCGGCGTGATGACCTCGGCCGCGTTCGTGCTGGTGTTTCAGGGTCTGCTGGTGCTGCTCGCCGGATGGATCGCCCCGGCGCTCACGCCCGCCGCTGTCGCGGACATGACCGCGGCCGGCTCGCTCATTATGATCGGGCTCGGAACGAACCTCATGGGCGCGACCAAAATCAAGGTCGCAGACTATATGCCCGCGCTCGTCTTCGCGCCGGTCATTTGCTGGATCGTGAATCTTTTTTAAGGTTCAGAAGCCTGAATTCTTCCACAAGTGGAACAATTCTCCATAAATCCGCGAGGAATTCACAAAATCCGCGTCAGAAACGGCGCGGATTTGTGCGTAAAATGTATTGATTATTTCAGGTATAATGTGGTAATCTATGTAAGGTTTGAGATTTCAAATATTTATACATTGAGGAAAGGATCGAAAACATGAGCAAAAAGTATGTTTACCTGTTCTCCGAAGGCAATGCCACCATGCGTGAGCTGCTGGGCGGCAAGGGCGCGAACCTCGCCGAGATGACCAACATTGGTCTGCCCGTTCCCCAGGGCTTCACCATCAGCACCGAGGCCTGCACGCAGTACTATGAGGACGGCCGCAAGATCAACGACGAGATCATGGCCGAGGTCATGCAGTACGTCGCTGAGATGGAAAAGATCAACGGCAAGAAGTTCGGCGATCTGCGCAATCCCCTGCTCGTCTCCGTCCGCTCCGGCGCCCGCGCTTCCATGCCCGGCATGATGGACACCATCCTGAACCTGGGTCTGAACGACGACGTCGTCGCCGCCATGATCGCCGGCAACCCCGACCCCAAGTTTGAGCGTTTTGTCTATGACTCCTATCGCCGCTTCATCCAGATGTTCTCCGACGTCGTCATGGAAGTCGGCAAGAAGTACTTCGAGCAGCTCATCGACCAGATGAAGGCCAAGAAGGGCGTCACCTTCGACGTCGAGCTCACCGCCGCTGACCTCAAGGAGCTGGCTGAGCAGTTCAAGGCCGAGTACAAGAAGCAGATCGGCTCTGACTTCCCCTCCGATCCTGTCGAGCAGCTGAAGGCCGCCATCGAGGCCGTGTTCCGCTCCTGGGACAACCCCCGCGCCAACGTCTATCGCCGTGACAACGACATCCCCTACAGCTGGGGCACTGCCGTCAACGTCATGCCCATGGTGTTCGGCAACCTGAACGACAACTCCGGCACCGGCGTCGCCTTCACCCGCGACCCCGCCACCGGCGAGAAGAAGCTCATGGGTGAGTTCCTCACCAACGCGCAGGGCGAGGACGTCGTCGCCGGCGTTCGTACCCCGATGCCCATCGCTCAGATGGAAGAGAAGTTCCCCGAGGCGTATGCCGACTTCATCAAGGTCTGCGCGCTGCTCGAGGATCACTACCGCGACATGCAGGACATGGAGTTCACCGTTGAGAACGGCAAGCTCTACATGCTCCAGTGCCGCAACGGCAAGCGCACCGCGCAGGCCGCTCTGAAGATCGCCTGCGATCTCGTTGACGAAGGCATGATCGACGAGAAGAAGGCTGTCGCCATGATCGATCCCCGCAACCTCGACACCCTGCTCCACCCCCAGTTCGACACCGCCGCTCTGAAGGCCGCCACCCCCATCGGCAAGGGCCTCGGCGCCTCCCCCGGCGCTGCCTGCGGCAAGGTCGTCTTCACCGCTGAGGACGCCAAGGAGTGGAACGAGCGCGGCGAGAAGGTCGTCCTGGTTCGTCTTGAGACCAGCCCCGAGGACATCGAGGGCATGAAGGCTGCGCAGGGCATCCTGACCGTGCGCGGCGGCATGACCAGCCACGCGGCCGTCGTTGCCCGCGGCATGGGCAAGTGCTGCGTCTCCGGCTGCGGCGACATTAAGATGGACGAGGAGAACAAGAAGTTCGAGCTCGCCGGCAAGACCTACGGCGAGGGCGACTTCATCTCCATCGACGGCTCCACCGGCAACATCTTCGACGGCGTGATCCCCACGGTTGACGCCTCCATCGCCGGCGAGTTCGGCCGCATCATGGCCTGGGCTGACAAGTATCGTCGTCTGCAGGTCCGCACCAACGCCGACACCCCCGAGGACGCCCGCAAGGCTCGCGAGCTGGGCGCGCAGGGCATCGGCCTGACCCGTACCGAGCACATGTTCTTCAACGAGGATCGTATCCCCGTGTTCCGTCAGATGATCTGCTCCGACACCGTCGAGGAGCGCGTGGCTGCTCTGGCCAAGCTCGAGCCCATGCAGCAGGCGGACTTCGAGGGCATCTATGAGGCCATGGAAGGCTGCCCCGTCACCATCCGCTTCCTGGATCCCCCGCTCCATGAGTTCGTGCCCACTGAGGAGGCCGACATCGCCGCTCTCGCCGAGGCGCAGGGCAAGACCGTCGCCGACATCAAGGCCATCATCGCCGGTCTGCACGAGTTCAACCCCATGATGGGTCACCGCGGCTGCCGTCTGGCTGTCACCTATCCCGAGATCGCTGAGATGCAGACCCGCGCTGTCATCAAGGCCGCTCTGGCTGTTCAGGCTCGTCACCCCGATTGGACCATGGTTCCCGAGATCATGACCCCGCTGGTCGGCGAAGTCAAGGAGCTCAAGTACGTCAAGGACGTCGTCGTGAAGGCCGCCGACGAGATCATCGCCGCCGCCGGCTCCGACATGAAGTACCTCGTCGGCACCATGATCGAGGTCCCGCGCGCCGCTCTGCCCGCGGACGAGGTCGCCAAGGAGGCCGAGTTCTTCTCCTTCGGCACCCACGACCTGACCCAGATGACCTTCGGCTTCAGCCGTGACGACGCCGGCAAGTTCCTCGGCGCCTACTACGATCGCAAGATCTATGAGAACGATCCCTTCGCCCGCGTGGAT
>JAZQDI010000117.1:0-2045 GCA_045546715.1 Oscillospiraceae bacterium
CGCACGGCAGCGCGGGAGAGGCCCTGGAAGCCGCAGTCGGCGGTGGCGCCGTGGCCCGCGATGGCGACGATGTTGACGTCCGGACGGCCCTTGCGCTGATACATCTCGCTCACACCGGACATAAAGCTGGCCGTGTTGTCCAGCAGGGTGATATGGATCGGGGCGGTGCAGCCGTTGGAGAAATTCCAGCCGTCGACGCCCGCGCCCGCCATGCATCCGGGCGGCACGGCGAAAACGCTGTTATTGCCCGCAATCTGCATGACACGGCGGAGGATCAGCTCGCCGCCGCAGCCCTGACACGCGGAGGAGCCGGGCGTCATGACATTCTGGGTCTGTTTCAAAACATCAATGTAAGACATGTTCCGTACCTCCTCAGTCGTTCATGAGCCAGAGCGTGTCGTGGGCGCCGGGCTCGTTTTTGATGGCTTCCAGCTTCTCAATGACGGAGAGCATATGGCCGTAGGAGAGATCCGCGCCGCCGAGGCCGCCGATGGCGGAGAAGTGCGCGTAGGAATCCGCATCCACCACCGCCGCGCGCGTCTCCATGTACATGGGACCGCAGCTCCAGCCAAAGGACACACTGCGGTCGACAACGGCGAAGGCCTTCTTGCCGCAGAGTGCGGCGGCGAGCTTTTCCGCCGGGAAGGGGCGGACGAAGCGGAGTTTTAAAAGACCTGCCTTGATGCCTCGATTTCGGGCTTCATCGACCGCGTCCTTGCCGGTGCCGGACATGCCGCCGATCGTGACGATGACGACGTCCGCGTCGGCGGTCTTGTATTCCTCAATCAGACCGCCATAGCTGCGGCCGAACTGCGCGGCGAACTTTGCGTCCACCTCTTCGATGACCGTCTGCGCCGCCTTCATGGCGTCGAGGTGGTTCTTGCGGTATTTCATCATCAGATCGCCCGGCGTGAGCGGATCGAGCGCCGCGGGCTGACCGGGATCGAGGTAGGTTTTCCCGGCGTAGGCGGGCAGGAACACGCCCGCCTCAGCCTGAGAGGGAACGTCCAGTCCCCCGATGAGGTGGGAGCTGTAGAAGCCGTCATAACAGACGTTCACGGGCAGCTGCACGCGCGGGTCCTCTGCGATCATGTAGGCCTGGAGCATCATGTCCAGGATCTCCTGGTTGCTCTCGCAGAACATCTGGATCCAGCCGGCCTCGCGCACGCTCATGGCGTCCTGCTGGCCGCTCCAGATCGTCTCGGGCGAGGTCATCTCGCGCGTGGCAAGGGCCATGACCATCGGGATGCGGAGCGTGGACATGCGGAAATACGGCTCGTACATGAGGGCGAGACCCTGCGCGCTCGTGGCGGTGAAGACTCTTCCGCCCGCGGCGGCAGCGCCCTGCACGACGCTCATGGCGGAGTGCTCAGACTCGACCTGCACGAAGTTGGAATCGAGCTTGCCGTTATAGACCATGCCGGCAAGGCCTTCCACGACGGAGGACTGCGGCGTAATCGGATAGGCGGCGATGAGGTCCGGGCGGCAGAGGGCTGCGCCAGTATAAGCGGCGGTGTTGCCGGTCATTGCTACGATCTTACCCATCTTACTTGGCCTCCTGTTCCATGTTGATCGCCTGCTTGGGGCACTCCGCGGCGCAGATGCCGCAGCCCTTGCAGTAGTCATAGGAGATCAGAATCTCCTTGCCCTCGGCGTAAATGGAGTTCACCGGGCAGTAGCCCATACATACGCCGCAGTTGATGCACTTTTCCTTGTCCATGACGGGACGGACGATGCGCCAGGCGGCGGTGTCGAGGATATACATGCCGTCGTTTCCGAGCGGCGTGACAAATCTGGTATCGTTCACGGTTTACGCCTCCTTCTTCGTGATGACCACGCTGTCATAGGCGGTCTGGGCGGCAATGCGGTTTTGCTCGCCAAAGGCCGCTGCGATCTCATCAAAGAGCGCGTCCCTGCTCACGAGGTTCGTGACCTTCGCAAGCGCGCCGAGCATGGAGGTATTCGGCATGTTGCGCCCGAAGAGGTTTTCGGAAATGCCCGTGGCGTCCACGATGGCGATCTCTCCTGCCTCGGCGGGAATGCCG
>JAZQDI010000118.1:0-5181 GCA_045546715.1 Oscillospiraceae bacterium
GGACCTCATAGCGATCCATCTGCAGACTCTTCTTCATCTGCAGAGCCTCCTCAATGGGATGCTCCACCAGATAGCCGTCCTTCGTGCCGACGATCAGATTGGTTCTGCCCTCGGAGATCGCTTTCACCGCGGTATAGCCCATGCGGGCCGCAATCTCGCGGTCGCGGGCGGTGGGAGAGCCGCCGCGCTGGATATGACCCAGAACGGTGACACGCGGGTCAATGCCCAGCTCATCATGGATCCGGCTGCCGATGTCCATCGCACTGCCGACGCCCTCTGCCACCACAATCATGAAGTGGGTAGAGCCCGCCAGACGGGAGCGGCGGATGGGCTCTGCCACATCGCGCTCGAAATCCAGCTCACGCTCCGGAATCAGCACCGCCGTGGCGCCCACGGAAATGCCCACGTACAGCGCGAGGAAGCCCGCATGACGGCCCATGACCTCCACGACGGAGCAGCGCTCATGGGACTGCATCGTGTCGCGCAGCTTGTCGATACACTGGATGGCAGTATTGCAGGCGGTGTCAAAGCCGATGGTATAGTAAGAGCAGCCGATGTCATTGTCGATCGTGGCGGGGATGCCGACCGTGGGGATGCCGTGGCGGCTGAGATCGAGCGCACCGCGGAACGTGCCGTCGCCGCCGATGGCGACCACCGCGTCCAGCCCCAGAAGGTGGCAGGTGGCTGCGGCCTTCTGCTGGCCCTCCTCCGTCATGAATTCCGGGCAGCGCGCGGTATAGAGCATGGTGCCGCCGGCGTTGAGGATGTGGCTGACGTCCTTCGCGGTCATCTCAAAAAAGTCACCGAAAACGAGGCCGTGCCAGCCGCGGCGGATGCCGACGACCTCAATGCCCATGCCGATGGCGGTTCTCACAACAGCGCGGACGGCAGCGTTCATGCCCGGCGCGTCGCCGCCGCTCGTGAGCACGCCGATGCGTTTAACGTTTGTTTCCATGGTAATTGCCTCCTGTTTTGTCCGTTGTGATTACTTTAACGACTTTTCCGTCGATTGTCAATAACCATAAGGTTGACAGAAGCTTCCATACGCAGTATAATTCCAGACAACCGAGCAAAAGGAGGACACATCGTGATTCTTTCTCGTTCCATGATGATGGAGATGTGCATGCCCATGGGTATGTGCATGCTTTGCCATGGAAAGAATTCCGATGAGTCCCCGATCCGGTAACCATTACGCAGTCAAAGCGGGCGGCTTCATTGGAAGCCGCCCGCTTTTTTGTTTGAGAAAGGAAGGAATCCGTCATGCCGATCATCATCCCCCCTGACCTGCCCGCAGCCGACACGCTCCAGCGCGAGAACATTTTCTATTACCACACGCCGCGCGCCATCACGCAGGACATCCGAATGCTGCACATCCTCGTGCTCAATCTCATGCCGACCAAAATCGCGACGGAGACGCAGTTCGTGCGCCTGCTGGGAAACACGCCCATTCAGGTCGAGGTGGAGTTCATGGGCTTTGACAGTCACACCTCCAAAAACACGCCGCAGGAGCATATGCTCACGTTTTACACCACATTCCAGCAGATCAGGCACCGGAACTTTGACGGGCTGATCATCACCGGCGCACCGATCGAGCAGATTGAGTTTGAGCAGGCGGACTACTGGGAGGAGCTCTGTCAGATCATGGAGTGGAGCAAGTCTCACGTGCAGAGCACGCTGCACATCTGCTGGGGCGCGCAGGCCGCGCTCTATTACCACTACGGAATCCCCAAGCGGCAGATGCCGGAAAAGCTCTTCGGCGTGTATGAGCACGAGGTGACGCACAAGGGCTCGATTTTGTTTCGCGGATTTGACGATGTGTTCATGGTCCCCCACTCCCGCCACACGGAGACGCCGCGCGAGCGCATTGCCGCGGAGCCGAAGCTCAAAATTCTCGCCGAGAGCGAGCGCGCCGGCGTTTACGCCGCGAGCACCGACGGCGGACGGCAAATCTTCATCACCGGTCACTCGGAGTATGACACGAGAACGCTCGAAAACGAGTATCTGCGCGACAAAAAGGCCGGCAAGCCCATCCATGTGCCGGAGAACTACTACCCCAACGACGACGAGACAAAGCCGCCGCGCAACACCTGGCGTTCGTGCGCAAATCTGCTCTTCTCCAACTGGCTCAATTACTTCGTGTATCAGGAGTCTCCCTACGACATTCAGGCCATTCAGCCGATTCAATAAGCTCTGTTTAGGCACTTCGCGCCGAATATGGCGTGAAGTGCTTTTTTTCTTGTCAGAATCGTGTATTTCTGCCGTTGGAAATTCATGATATAATCAAACCGCAAAATCGCATAAAACATACTATTTGGAGGGTTTTTCGCATGGAGTACAAATCCGACATCGAGATCGCACAGGCCTGTGAGATGGAGCCCATTACCGCCATCGCCGAGCGCGCCGGCGTGGATGAGGCTTATCTGGAGCAGTATGGGCGCTATAAGGCCAAGGTGGACTTCTCCCTGCTGAAGGACAAGGCGGACGCGCCGGATGGGAAGCTCATTCTTGTAACTGCCATCACCCCCACCCCCGCGGGAGAGGGCAAGACGACCACCACCATCGGTCTGGGCGACGCGCTGCGGAAGATCGGCAAAAACGTCGTTATCGCGCTGCGTGAACCCTCTCTCGGCCCTGTCTTCGGCATCAAGGGCGGCGCGGCCGGCGGCGGCTACGCGCAGGTCGTGCCCATGGAGGACATCAACCTCCACTTCACCGGTGACTTTCACGCCATCGGCGCGGCGAACAATCTGCTTGCCGCCATGCTCGACAACCACATCCAGCAGGGAAACAGTCTGAACATCGATCCCCGCCGGATCACCTGGCGCCGCGCGGTGGACATGAACGACCGGCAGCTGAGAAACATCGTGTCCGGTCTCGGCGGCAAGGCCAACGGCGTGCCGCGTGAGGACGGGTTTGACATCACCGTGGCGAGCGAAATTATGGCCGTTCTGTGCCTCGCGGGCGACGTGACGGATCTGAAGACGAAGCTCGCGCGCATCATCGTGGGCTACACATACGACGGCAAGCCCGTGACCGCCGGCGATCTCAAGGCGCAGGGCGCCATGGCTGCCCTTCTCAAGGACGCGCTCAAGCCCAATCTGGTGCAGACGCTCGAGGGCACGCCCGCCTTTGTGCACGGCGGCCCGTTTGCAAACATCGCCCACGGCTGCAACAGCGTGACCGCCACGCGCGTGGCGCGCAAGCTCGGCGACTACTGCGTGACGGAGGCCGGCTTCGGCGCGGATCTGGGCGCAGAGAAGTTCCTCGACATCAAGTGCCGCATGGCAAACCTCCACCCCGACGCGGTCGTCGTCGTGGCGACGGTGCGCGCGCTCAAATATCACGGCGGCGTGGAGAAGACCGAGCTGAACCACGAAAACCTCCAGGCGCTGGAGGCCGGCATCCCGAATCTGCTGCAGCACGTGGAGAACATCACCAAGGTCTACGGTCTGCCCTGCGTGGTGGCCATCAACCGCTTCCCCACCGACAGCGAGGCAGAGCTCGAGCTCGTGCGCGCAAAGTGCGCCCAGCTGGGCGTGAACGTCGCGCTCAGCGAGGTCTGGGGCAAGGGCGGCGAAGGCGGCATCGCGCTGGCGGAAGAGGGCGTTCGTCTCTGCGAGCTGGAGAATGATTTCCACTTCAGCTACACGGACGACATGTCCATCCTCGAAAAGCTCGAGGCCGTGGCCACGAAGGTCTATCACGCTGACGGCGTGGATCTCATCGGCAACGCGGTCAAGCAGATTCAGGAGCTCGAGGCGCTGGGCTTCGGCTCCCTCCCCGTCTGTATCGCCAAGACGCAGTATTCCTTCTCCGACGATCCGGCCAAACGCTGCGCCCCGCGCGGCTTCCGCGTGGCCGTGCGCAACCTGAAGGTCAGCGCCGGCGCGGGCTTCATCGTGGCGCTCACGGGCGATATCATGACCATGCCGGGACTGCCGAAGGTGCCCGCCGCGGAGAAGATCGACGTGGACGAAAACGGCAAGATTTCCGGTCTGTTTTAATCGCCTCTCCGGAGGCGAACTCTGCGAGGCTTTCATACGATGGGAACCAGAAAACTAATTGAACAATCGGTATTTGAGTTTACAAACCATCTGGCGGCAAAGGAGCCCGTTCCCGGCGGGGGCGGCGCGGCCGCGCTGATCGGCGCGCTCGCCGCCGCGCTCACGGCCATGTCCGGCCGGTACTCCGAGGGGAAAAAGGCCGCCGCCGGGCATGAGGCGGAGCTGAGCCACGCCATTGAGACCGCCGACCGGATGCGCATGCAGCTGCTGGCACAGGTGGACGCCGACGCCGAGGCCTTTGCCCCGCTCGCCGCCGCCTGGAAAAACAAGACCGATCAGGCCGCACTGGAAGAGGCTACGCTCAACGCCTGTCTCGCGCCGATGAGCATTCTCCAGTGCTGCCACACGCTGCTCACCGCGCTGGAGACCATCCGGCAGTACGGCAGCAAAATCATGCAGTCGGACGTCGGCTGCGCCGCGAGCGCCTGCGCCGCCGCGCAGGAATGCGCGGGGATGAATCTGCTGGTAAACAGCCGGGAGCTGGCCGACGGCCGCATCATCGAGCAGCAGATACTCGACATGCTGCATGTGGATCTCCCCCGCGCGCGGAAGATCGCGGACGATGTTCTGGAAGAGCTCAGAATCAAATAACCGAGACAAAAACCGCTTGCCAGTGGCAAGCGGGTTTTTACGTTTAATCAGGTTTTGTCGCGGTACAGGAAGGTCACGATCTGCCCGCGGGTGCAGGGATTGTTCGGGCTGAACGTCGTCGCGGAAGTGCCGGCCGTGATCTCGTTTTTCACCGCCCAGAGGACGGCGCTGTAGTAGTAATCAGAGGGCTTTACATCTCCGAACGGGTTTTTCGCATTGACCTTGGTCTGTCCCTCGCTGCGCCAGAGGAACGTCACCACATGCGCGCGGGTGCAGGGAGCGTTCGGGCTGAACGTCGTCGCGCTCGTGCCCTGCGTAATGCCCTTCTCCACTGCCCAGAGGACGGCGCTGTAGAAGTAGTCCGTGCTCTTCACGTCCGTGAAGGGGTTCTTCGCGCCGGTCGGTTTCGGCTCTCCGGCGGCGCGCCAGAGGAAGGTCACAACCTGACCGCGCGTGCAGGTCGCAGCGGGCGAGAAGGTATTCGCGCTCGTGCCCTGCGTGATCTGCGGATTGTGATTCACCGCCC
>JAZQDI010000119.1:0-47864 GCA_045546715.1 Oscillospiraceae bacterium
GTTCCGGGAGCAGCGCATGTTCAATGCCGACGGTGCCCACATCAAAAAAATGACGGATTTTCTGAGCGCGCGCAAAATCTCTCGCAGTCTTGCAGAGCTGCGCGGACTTGATGTCCTTGCAGGGAGTGTAGTGATCCAAAACGATGGCGATCTTCTCCGGATCAAACACCTTCTGAAATCCCGCTTTTTCAAACACGCCGATGGCGACCGGCGCGGTCACGTCATTGCCCAGCACGAGATCGAGCTTCGCCTCGATCAGATCCCCGGCCTTCACGCTGTCCAATCCTGCGTGCGCGGCGAGAATCTTTTGTGTCATTGTCATGCTCATGCGCTTTTCTCCTCTCTGACGGATTTCTTTTTCACTGCGGCGCAGAAGGTGTTCACGGCGTTGATGTAGGCGTTAATGCTCGCTTCGATTACGTCAGTGCTCAGCCCCTTGCCGGAATAAGTTTTGCCGTCTGCATAGAGCCGCACGGTCACCTCGCCCAGCGTATCCTTGCCTTCGGAAACGCTGTGAATATTCCAGATTCCGAAGGTGTGCTCCGGCGGATTGATAATTTTGTCGATCGCGCCGTAGGCCGCGTCAATCGGGCCGTCACCGAGCGCCACGTCTTCGATGACTTCTTCGCCCTTCTTGAGGCTGACGGTACAGGTTGCGGTGGTAAAGTTGGAGGTGTGTACACTGAACCAGTTGAGCTCATAGCCCTCGGAGTCAATCTGCTCCTGCTTGATGGAGCGGTGCTCCACGAGCGCCTCCAGATCCGCGTCCTTGACTTTTTTCTTTTTGTCGCAGAGCTTTTTGAACTCTTCAAACACGCTCTGCAGATCCTCTGCCGTGAGCTGATAGCCCAGTGTCTGAAGACGATCGGCCACCGCGTGTTTACCGGAGTGCTTGCCGAGAACAATGTTGTTGGTCTGCACGCCGACACTTTCGGGCGTGAGAATCTCATATGTCTGCTTGTTGGCGAGCACGCCATGCTGATGGATGCCGCTTTCGTGTGCAAAGGCATTTTTGCCGACGATGGGCTTGTTCAGCGGAGCGGACTGACCGATGATGGTGTACACGGTGCGGCTTGCTCTGGCAATCTGCGTGGTGTCAATGTTCGTCTCATACGGCCATACGCCGGGGCGGGTATGCATCGCCATGATGACTTCTTCGAGTGCGGTGTTTCCGCTGCGTTCGCCGAGACCGTTGATCGTACATTCGATCTGACGCGCACCGCCTGCAACGCCGGCGAGGGAGTTTGCCGTGGCGAGCCCCAGATCATTATGACAGTGAACGGAGAAGATTACCTTGTCGCTGTCCGGAACACGCTCGCGGATGTATTCAATCAGCGCCTGCATCTCGCTCGGCGTCGTGTAGCCCACGGTGTCAGGAAGATTAACGGTGGTGGCGCCAGCTTTGATCACAGCGTCTGTTACCTTCACGAGGAAATCCCAGTCGCTGCGCGTGGCGTCCTCAGCGGAAAACTCGACGTTGCTGGTATATTTCGCCGCATGACGGGTCATGCTCTCTGCCATCTCCAGAATCTGATCCGGCGTTTTCTTCAATTTATATTCCATATGAAGCGGGCTCGTTGCGAGGAAGAGGTGGATCCGCGGGTTGGCTGCATGCTTTACAGCGTCCCATGCCACATCAATGTCCTTCTCGCTGGCTCTGGCCAGAGAGGCCACGCTGGCTTCCTTCACCGTGGAGGCGATGGTCTGCACACTCTCGAAGTCTCCGGGGGAGGAGATGGCGAAGCCGGCCTCAATCACGTCCACATGCAGACGCTCCAGACATTTGGCCACTTCAATTTTTTCTTTCAGGTTCATGCTGCAGCCGGGAGACTGCTCGCCGTCTCGCAGCGTCGTATCAAAGATCCTGATTTTGTTGTCCATGGTGAATCAATCCTTTCTCAAAATAAGAAAAACCCGGTGCGGCGAAAAGCCGCACCGGGTTTGCTCTGCAAATACGGTGGTTCAGAAACCGAGGGTGGTATTCTTCATGACATCCCAAATCTGAACATGGCTTTTCGCGCTGATCCGGCTCTTAAGCAGTAGAGCCAGCGCAGCGCTGTTCAGCAGGTTCAGATTGGATCGTACCATCATTGGAAAAACTTCGCCTCGATTACAGAATCTGGTTGAATTATATCATGGAATTTTGCAGTTGGCAATGTCTGGAATACCGGAAATCAAAATCAGAAATCCTCGATGTTGGTGAAAATTTACAAAAACAATTTACTGGATCAATGTCAGAAGTTCCGCGCAGCTGTCGGCAAACTGCAGGGCTCCGGCAGCCTCCAGAACATCCCGGTCGCGAAAGCCCCATGTCACGCTGATACAGGGGACATTTGCTGCTTTCGCCGTCATAATATCAACCTCGGAGTCGCCCACGTAGACGGTCTCTTCAGGCGTCGCACCCAGCGCTTCCATGGCGGAGAGAACGGTATCCGGAGCGGGCTTGCGGCGAATTCCGGCTTTTTCGCCTACACAGATATCCGCTTTTCCCTGAAATAACGCTTCGCCCAGCTGCTGCACGGTGCTGTCCGGCTTGTTGGATACGATTCCGATTTTGCAGCCGTTTTTACGCAAGGTGTCGAGCAGGTCCATGATCCCGGGATAGGGTGCGGTTTTCACGAGATAGTTTTCATCATAGTCGGCTTTGTAGTCTGCGAGAATTGTCTCCAGCGCCGGATGGTCAGCGCCCACCGCAAGCTCAATGAGCCGCCGCGCACCGTTTCCAACAAAGCTGCGCACTTCCATTCGTGTGCGGCGGGGCAGAGAAAACCGATCCATTGTGCGGTTGAGCGCATCTGCCATGTCGTCCAGTGTGTCAAGTAAAGTGCCGTCTAAATCAAACAGTACAGTTGTTGCTTTCATTCCTGTTTCTCCTTCTGTAGTTGTATCTTTTATACAACAGGAAATCCGATTCTGTCAATTGAAAAAACCACATGAAACGGTTGCCATTTTGCCGGTAGTGCTGTATAATATCCTAGTTAAAATATATAACTGTCAATATACCCATTTGTGAGAATAAAGGATCTGCTATGAGTCAGTTTACCATCTCCTGGCAGCGAATTCCCAATCTGTTATCCACCATCGGCGTAACGGATATTCTGGACATTCTGATCGTTGCCTATCTCATTTACAAAACAATAATGCTGATCCGGCGCACGAATTCCTACCATCTTGCCCGCGGTATTTTGATCATTCTGGTTGCGCTTGGCCTTTCCGGCCTTCTGGAGCTGCATATGATCAATCAGCTGCTTCGGCGGATGGTGGAGCTTGGCCTCATTGCGCTGGTAATTCTGTTCCAGCCGGAGCTGCGCCGCCTGCTTGAACGCATGGGCAGCAATCTCCCGGGGCTGATTACTTCGCGCCGGCTTGACACGCTGGAGGCAGAGGGGGACATTACGCAGACGGTCATGGCCTGTGAGGATATGTCCGCAACGCATACCGGCGCTCTCATTGTATTTGAGCGCAGCAACATGCTGGAGGAACAGATTCTTTCCGGCACTGTGCTCAATGCGGAGATTTCCGCGGAGCTTCTGAAGAACATTTTCTTCGTGAAAGCGCCGCTTCATGACGGCGCCGTTATCATCCGTGCCGGGCGCATTGCCGCTGCGGGCTGCGTTCTGCCGCTCACGGGCAACAATAACCTGAGCCCCGATCTCGGCACGCGCCACCGCGCCGGCATCGGCATGAGCGAGCAGTCGGACGCCGTGGTCGTCATCGTTTCGGAAGAGACCGGCGGCATTTCCATCGCAGTGGACGGAATGCTCAAGCGTCGTCTGGATCCGGACACCTTTGAGAGCATTCTTCGCAGTGAGCTGCTGCCGGAGGAACCAAACACCGATCAGCGCTGGGGCTTCCTGCAGAAGATTTTCCCCAAGCGCCGGGAGGAGCAAGATGAAGAAAACAAATAAAACGCGTAGTTTTTGGGACAACAAAGTCCTTTGGGCTGTGGTTTCTCTGCTGCTCTCCTTCCTGATCTGGGCGTATATCGCCTCCACAGAGGATGCCAACATTGAGCGCATTTTTTCCGGGGTTCCGGTCACATTTCAGGGGGCTGATGAGCTTCGCATTTCCCGCGGACTGATTATTACAGATGCCAGCACCGACACCGTAACGGTAAAGGTAAGCGGCAGCCGCGCCAGTATCGGTAATCTCCACGCAGCAGATCTCACTGCTGTTGTGGACGTGAGCGGTATTTCCCAGGTGCGGGACATGCAGGTGAGTTACACCATTCGTTTTCCGGACAATGTGAATATGAACGGGGTAGAGGTGCTCACCAAAACGCCGGAGACGATAGAGTTCTCTGTGGAACAGGAGAACAGCAAGACCGTTGAGGTCAAGGGCGTCTTTACCGGCAGCGTAGCCGAGGGCTACACGGTTGATCCCATCGTCATTGAGCCTGCAAGCATCACGCTCTATGGTCCGGACTCTGAGCTGGACAAGGTGGATTCGGCCTGTGTCTATATCGACAGGGCAAACGTCTCTGCCACGATCGGACCGCTCTCCAGCGGATATGAGCTGCTGGATGCGGACGGAAAGAGCATCACGCCGGAGTCGGTTACGGCCTCCTCGGAGACGGTTACGGTTACAGTGCCCGTCATGATGAACAAGGAGCTTCCGCTCAAGGTCAATCTGATCGGCGGCGCCGGGGCCACAGAGAGCAACACGGTTGTCACCATTGAACCGAAGAGCATTCAGGTTGCGGGAAGCACTGCGACGCTTGAGGGTGTCAATCAGCTCATCATCGGCACGGTGGATCTCACCGATTTTGCCGATACCGCTTCGTTTACGTTCCCCATCACGCTGGACAATAACCTTCGCAATCTAACCGGTACAACCGAGGCCACCGTGAAGGTTACGGTCTCCGGTCTGGAGACGAAGAAAGTCGCTGTTACCAACATCACCATCACAGGCGGAAACGGCACGCTCAAGACCACGCAGAAGGAAATCACCATCCGCGGATCTGCGGCGGATCTTGCGAAGGTCTCCGGGTCCAACATCCGGATCGTTGCCGACCTAACGGAGTACGCTGCCGCCACCGGCACCATCGAAGTTCCGGCCAAGATTTATGTGGACGGGGTTGAAAATGTGGGCGCCGTGGGAGACTATACCGTATCCGTCACGCTGAAATAAAGGAGTTATTCTCATGACACAAAACGCTGTTGTCATCAAGCTGATTGACCGCCGCACTGCAGAGGTTGAGGTCGAGCGCGGCACTGCCTGCGGCGGCAACTGCGGCGCGTGTGATGCCTGTGTGTTCCAAAACACCATCCGCGCCTCCGCCACGAACAAGGTCTCCGCGCTCCCCGGCCAGCAGGTCGTCATCGAGAGCAAGACCTCTGATGTGCTGGGAGCCGCTATGCTGCTTTACCTGGTGCCCTTTGTTCTGCTGTTTATCGGCTATGCAATCGGCGCAGCGCTTCATCTGGCCGAGGGCGGCTGTATCCTCTTTGCCGCGCTGTTCTTCTGCCTGGGCGTTGCCTTTAACGTGATTTATCAGCGCCGTAAAAAGAGCAGCGGCATCACCTTTGATATCATTTCTGTACGGGAGTAAACCAACATGGAAATTTTGAGCATGACCGGCTACGGCTCCGCAAAGGGCGTCGTAGAAGGGCTGAGCATCACCGTTGAACTCAAAAGCGTTAATAACCGTTATCTGGACGTTTCCGTTCGTCTGCCGCGCGGCTTCCTCTTCGCGGAAGAAGCAGTCAAAGCCGCTGTGCAGCAGCACATCAGCCGCGGCAAAGTGGACGTGTTCATTTCCGTGGATGCGTCGCAGGCGGCCGATACTGTTGTGCGGGTCAATGAGCCGCTTCTGGCCGCTTATCTGGAGGCTGTCCGATCCATCGCCGAGAACCACAATCTCACGAATGATGTGACCGCCATGTCTGCCGCGCGCTTTCAGGATGTGCTCACGGTGGAGAAGACTGAAGCTGATCAGGATGCGCTGCGCGCCGGACTCACTGCGCTTGCAGAGGAGGCACTCTGCGACTTCGACAAGATGCGCCTTCGCGAGGGTCTGAAGCTCCGTCAGGATGTGGAGCACCGTCTGGAGACGATTGAAGCGCTGGTAGGCATCGTGGAGACGAACGCGCCTGAAACAGTGGAGGCGTATCGAGCGAGACTGTATCAGAAGCTGCAGACCGTTCTGGAGGGCAAAGATGTGGATGAAGCCCGGGTTATCACCGAGTGCGCCATTTTTGCCGATCGCATTGCTGTGGATGAGGAGACTGTTCGTCTCCGCAGCCATATTGCGCAGATGCGTCAGATGCTTGCTGCCGGTTCTCCCTTCGGACGCAAGGCGGACTTTCTGATTCAGGAGTTTAACCGCGAGTCCAACACCATCGGCTCCAAGTGTCAGAACGCGGATATTGCCAAGGTTGTTGTCGATCTGAAAAGCGAGATTGAGAAGATCCGCGAGCAGATCCAGAACATAGAGTAAGAAAGAGATAGGGGAACCAGCCTTGAAGCTCATCAACATCGGTTATGGCAATCTGATCTCGGCGGAACGGCTGCTGGCAGTGGTCAGCCCGGAGTCCGCTCCCATCAAGCGCATCGTGCAGGACAGCCGTGAAATCGGCATGCTCATCGACGCCAGCTTTGGCCGCAAGACAAAGTCTGTGCTTATCATGGATACCGGCCATGCCATTCTCTCCGCGCTCACGCCGGAGGCCGTTGCAGGCAGGGCAGAGGCTGTGGAAGGAGAGAGCAATGACTGACAGAAAAGGGAAGCTGATTGTGGTGTCCGGTCCCTCCGGCGCCGGAAAGAGCACTGTGATCGCACGGCTCATGCAGCGGCGGCAGGATGTGTGTTTTTCTGTATCCGCGACCACACGGGATCCTCGCCCCGGTGAGGTGGATGGTGTGGATTACTTCTTCGTCACCTGGGAAGCGTTTGACGATATGATTGAGCGGGACGAGCTTTTGGAGCACGCCGAATATGTCGGCAACTGCTATGGTACGCCGAGATCCTATGTGGAATCGAAGCAGCACGAGGGAATGAATGTCATTCTTGACATTGAGGTACAGGGCGCACGTCAGATCCGGGACCGGGTACCCGACGCGGTAAAAATCTTTGTCCTCCCGCCGAGTCTCCAGTCGCTTGAGCAGCGCCTGCGCGGCCGCGGCACAGACGCTGAGGAGATGATTCACAGCCGTCTGGTGCGCGCGCATGCAGAATACCGCGAGGCAAATTTCTATGACTATATTGTGATCAACGATGACCCGGACCGCGCCGCGTCCGAAATGGACGCGATCATTACGGCCGAGCTCTGTCGCTATGAGGAACGCAAGGGCTATCTCAACCCGGAGGAATCTCCGTTTCTCAATTTCTAATTTCGTTAATACTTATAAGAGGTGTTTTTATTATGATGCTTTATCCCCCCGTCGGCGAACTGGCCGAGAAGACCGGAAGCCGCTATCAGCTGGTGAATCTCATCGCGCGCCGTGCGCGCAACATTGCCACTGCCGCGCAGATTCAGGAGGAAGTTCTGGATGAAAAGCCGGTTTCCATGGCGATTGAAGAGATCTATTCCGGCAAGCTGGAGATCGTTCACGAGTGACCATGTCTGTGGCAGTGGCCCGTGTGGCGGTGTCTGCCGCGGCCTTTGCCTTTGACCGCCCTTATTCCTACCGACTGCCGTCTGAGTCGACGGTGCAGCCCGGCTGTCGGGTGATGGTGCCCTTCGGGCGGGGAAACCGCCCGGTGGAGGGCATCGTTCTGGCTCTGGCAAGGGAGACGGATCGACCTGAGATCAAGCCGCTTTTGAAGATTCTTGACTCTGAGCCGGTGCTCTCCGAGGATCAGATCAGACTTGCTCTCTGGATGCGGAACCGCTTTTTCTGCACGGTGTATGATGCTGTCAAGGCCATTCTTCCTGCCGGCGTTTGGTATCGTGTGCGCACGGTTTATCGCTTTTGTGACGGTGTGGATTATGCTTCCGCGCTTGAGCAGTGCGGCGAGCGGGAGCGGATGCGCCTTGCGGTTGAGGCGGTTCATGCCCACGGCGGTACAGCGCCGCTGGACGATCTTCAGGGCGCTTTCGGTGAGGAAGACCCCACCCCGGCGCTTCGCGCGCTGGTCAAGGCGGGGATTCTGTGCGTGGAGGGGGCGGAAAAACGCCGCGTCCACGATAAGGAGACGGTTTATGCAGCGCTGGCTGTTCCGGCGGATGAGGCTCTGAATGAGGCTGCCGCTTTGAAGCGCAAAGCGCCGCAGCAATCTGCACTGCTTGATCTGCTCTGTTCTGTCGGCCGCGCTCCTGTGCGTGAGCTGTGTGATTTTACCGGCGCGTCGTCGCAGAGCCTGCAGGCGCTTGTCAAGAAAGCGCTGGTTGTCAAAGAGACTGAGGAAACCTATCGCCGTCCCACTGCCGCGCCGGAGGAGATTTTACCGATTCCTGAGCTCACGGACCTGCAGCGCCCTGCCTATGAGGGCCTGCGGACGCTTCTGGGCGCTCCCGCTGCGGCGCTGCTTTTCGGCGTGACAGGAAGCGGAAAGACCACAGTCTATCTTCATCTCATTCGCGACGTTCTCAAGCAGGGGAAGGGCGCAATTTTGCTTGTTCCCGAGATCTCACTCACGCCGCAGATGATCCGAACCTTTTCTTCTTATTTTGGCGATACCGTTGCTGTGCTCCACAGCCGCCTGTCCATGGGAGAGCGGTATGATGAATGGAAGCGGATTCGCACGGGTGTGGCCCGTGTTGTTATCGGAACGCGAAGCGCAGTCTTTGCTCCGGTGCAGAATCTTGGACTTCTCATTCTCGATGAAGAACAGGAAGAAACCTATAAATCCGAAAACAATCCGCGCTATCACGCCCGGGAGGTGGCCAAATATCGCTGCGTGCAGAATCGTGCACTGCTGCTGCTTGGCTCTGCCACACCGGATGTGGTCAGCCGGTATCATGCCCAGACAGGGCGCTATCATTATTTTGAGATTCCGGGCCGATTCAATGCCCGCGCATTGCCAAGCGTACAGATCGTAGATCTCAAGCGGGAGCTTCGCCTCGGGAATGCCGGGCCGATCAGCTCTATCCTCCAGAGCGAGCTGGAGGAGAATCTCCGCCGGGGCGAGCAGAGTATTCTGTTCATCAATCGCCGCGGCGCGAGCAAAATGGTCACCTGCGGCGACTGCGGTTATGTCTATGAGTGCCCTCGCTGCAGCGTGAGTTTAACGTTCCACCAATCCAATCATTCTCTGCAGTGTCACCACTGCGGCTACCGCCGTCGGGTGGACGCCGCCTGTCCTGACTGCGGCGGTGAGCTGCGCTATGTCGGAGACGGCACCGAACGCGTTCAGGAGGCGTTTCAAGCCCTTTTCCCCGGCGTGGAGACTCTCCGCATGGACGCGGATACCATTGCGCTTGCCGGTTCTCACGAGCGGATTATCTCCCGGTTCCAGGAGGAACAGATTCCGGTGCTCATCGGTACGCAGATGGTTACGAAGGGACTGAATTTCGATCAGGTCACGCTGGTCGGCGTTCTGCTCGCGGACCAGAGCCTTTATGCAGGAGATTACCGCGCCGGTGAGCGTACGTTTTCGCTCATTACGCAGGTTGTCGGCAGAGGAGGCCGCGGAGAGAAGCCGGGACGTGCGGTCATTCAGACCTTTACCCCGGAGAATCAGACGATTCTGCAGGCCGCTCGACAGGATTATTCCGCGTTTTATGAGTCTGAGGTCGCGCTGCGCAGACTCCACGGCACACCGCCTTTTTCTGAGATCCTGACGATTACGGTCTCCGGTGTGAGCGAGATGAGCGTGCTTCGCTGCTGCGCTTATATCCGAGACTATCTGCGGCATGAGACGGCTGGTGCGCTGCAGATACTTGGCCCCGCGCCGCTGCCGGTGGTGCGCGTGAACAACCGCTTCCGATACCGAGTCACGCTCTATTGCCCGGACCCGGCTCCAGTGCGTGCGCTGGTGTCAAACATTGTTATGTACTGCAATACCGATAAACAATTTCGGGACGTATCCGTCTTTACGGATTCGGACCCGTATAACTGAGGAGATATCACAACCATGGCTGAGAGAAACATTCTCAAAAAGGGCGACCCCCAGCTGAACAAGCACTGCCGCCCGGTAACGGATTTCAATCCCCGTCTGCATACCCTCATTGACGATATGCGCCAGACCCTCGCAAAAGCCAACGGCGTTGGTCTTGCCGCGCCGCAGGTCGGTGTGCTGCGCCGCGTCGTGCTCGTGCTCGAGACCAATGTGGACCACGAGGCCGGGGAAGAGGAATACATGATCGAACTGGTCAATCCCGAGATCATCGAGGCGGACGGCGAACAGGTCGGCGCCGAGGGCTGCCTCAGTGTTCCCGGCGACTTCGGCGTTGTCAAGCGTCCGGAGCACGTGAAAGTCCGTGCGCAGGACCGCGACGGAAACTGGTTTGAGGTTGAGGGCGAGGGGCTCACTGCCCGTGCGTTCTGCCATGAGCTGGATCATCTTGAGGGTGTTCTTTTTACGGAGAAGGCCATCCGCATGCTCACTGCCGAAGAGCTTGAGCAGATGGGCGTTACGGAGGAAGACTGATGCGCATCGTATTCATGGGCACGCCTGATTTCGCCGAAATGTCGCTGAAGCGTCTGATCGAGGAACGGTTTGACGTGGTGGGCGTGTTCACGCAGCCGGACAAGCCGCAAAACCGCGGCATGAAGCTCGTGCCGCCGCCGGTGAAGGTGCTGGCGGAGTCTGCCGGGATTCCGGTATATCAGCCTGCCAGCATGCGTACGGGCGAAGCGATGGACATCTTGCGATCCCTGCAGCCGGACATCCTTGCGGTCGTGGCTTATGGCAAGATTCTTCCGCTCGAAATGCTTGAGCTGCCGAAATTCGGCGCTGTGAATGTGCATGGTTCGCTCCTTCCGAAATACCGTGGCGCAGCGCCCATTCAGTGGGCTGTTCTGAACGGAGACGAAATGACCGGCGTTTCCACCATGTTCCTTTCTGAGGGTATGGATGAGGGAGACGTGATTTTCTCGCGTGAAACTGCCATCGGAGAGCAGGAGACGGCAGGAGAACTCTTTGACCGTCTGGCTGTCATGGGCGGCGATCTCCTTGTGGATACGCTCCGCGCCATCGAAAACGGCACCGCTCCCCGCACGCCGCAGGATCACAGTCAGGCGACTTATACCAAACAGCTTTCCAAAGAGCTTTGCCCCATTGACTGGACCAAGACTCCGCGACAGATTGTCAAGCATGTCTGTGGTCTGTCTCCGTGGCCGGTCGCGGTCACGAACCTGCAGGGCACAGACTTTAAGATTCATAAGGTCGAGATTGGCGAGGGCAAGACCGCAGCTGTCCCCGGCACGGTTATCGCCGCCGGAAAAGATGGCATTTCCGTTGCCTGCGGAGAAGGCGGAATCATCGTAATCAAGCAGCTTCAGGTTGCCGGAAAAAAGCGTATGGCCGCGTCTGATTATTTGCTCGGTCATCCGATGCAGGTAAGCTGATGGGTTCTGCCAGAGAAGCGGCGCTGTCTGCGCTGCAAAAATGGAGAACGAATGCCGCCTGGTCCGATGCGGCGCTGCATGCTGCAATCGAGCGAAATGAGCTGGATCGCCGTGACGCCGCACTGGCTTCTCGTCTGTGCTACGGCACCATCCAGAATCTCACGTTTCTGGATTATTATCTGAATCTTTTTTCCAATACGCCGGTCAATCGTCTGCAGCCTCTGGTGCTTGATATTCTGCGCCTTTCTGCGTATCAGATCCTGTTTCTTACGCAGATTCCGGCCCGTGCTGCTGTGAGTGAGGGCGTCTCTCTCTGCAAGCGCCGTGCGCCGCGCGCCGCTGGATTGGTCAACGCAGTGCTGCGCCGTGTTTCAGAGCGTGCTGCGGATTTGCCGCCCATTCCCGGCGAGGGAACGGCGGAGTTTCTCTCCATTCGATACAGTCACCCGCTGTGGCTCTGTGAGCGAATGGTGAATGAACACGGCTATTCTTTTGCTGAGGCGTTTTTTGCTGCGAATAACAGCGAAACGCCTGTATGCGTTCAGACGAATACCTGCAGGATCACGGCGACCTCGCTTCTTGACCGACTGACGGCGCAGGGGCTCGACGCTGCAGCGCATCCGTCGGTTCCCAATGCGATTGTTGTTTCCGGCGGCAATCTGGCCGCAACAGAGGAGTTCAACGGCGGTCTGTTTTTCGTTCAGGACGCTGCTGCAAACATGGCTGTGCGCTCTGCTGATCCAAAGCCCGGTATGACGGTGCTTGACGCCTGCGCTGCTCCCGGCGGCAAGAGCTTTGCCGCTGCGGTTCTCATGAACGGGGAAGGAAGGATTCGCTCCTGCGATCTGCATGAAAACAAGCTCAAGCGCATTCGGGAGGGTGCCTCCCGTTTGGGCTTTGCTCTGATCGAAACCGCGGCGTGTGATGCACGTAAGCAGACCGGCGTCTATGATGTTGTGCTTGCGGACGTGCCTTGCTCCGGACTTGGCGTCATTCGCAAAAAGCCGGAGATTCGTTTTAAGAATCCTACAGACCTTGCCGGTTTGCCCGGCATTCAGCGCGCCATTTTGGAGGGACTCAGCGTCTGTGTCCGCCCCGGCGGTGTGCTGCTGTATTCCACCTGTACCATTCTCCCGGAGGAAAATGAAGGTGTTGTCTCGGCGTTTCTCGCCGATCACGCCGAGTTTTCTCTTGAAGCCTGTGAATTTGCACCGGAAGGAATGCAAACCTTCTGGCCGAATCTGGACGGTACAGACGGGTTTTATATCGCGAAACTGAGGAAACACGCATGAGAGACATCAAATCCATGCTTCCCGAAGAAATCGAAGCGGCCTTCGCCGAGATGGGGGAGCCAAAATACCGCGCAAAGCAGGTTTTTCAGTGGCTGGGACGGGGCGTCAGCTCCTTTGAAGAGATGACGAATCTCTCCAAGTCTCTGCGCCAGAAGCTGTCAGAGGAATTTGCCATTCCCAGTCTGACCATGCTGCGCAAGCAGGTATCCAGACTTGACGGGACCATCAAATATCTCTGGGAACTGCCGGACGGCAATGCTGTGGAGACGGTGGTCATGCGCTATCATCACGGCAATACCGTCTGCATTTCTTCCCAGGTCGGCTGCCGTCAGGGGTGTGCCTTTTGTGCATCCACCATCGGCGGATTGATTCGGAACCTTGAGCCTTCAGAAATGCTGGAGGAGGTGCTCTCGTCACAGCGCGAGTCGGGGCTGAAAATTTCCAACATCGTTCTCATGGGAATCGGCGAGCCACTGGATAATTATGATACGGTCATGCGGTTTCTGCGGCTGGTGAATCACCCGGACGGGGCGAATATCGGTATGCGCCATATTAGTCTTTCCACCTGCGGGCTCATCGAGCGGTTTGATGATCTCGCGGCAGAGGATCTGCCGCTCACGCTCTCTGTTTCGCTGCACGCACCGGATGACGAAACCCGCTCGAAGATTATGCCGGCCAACCGCGGCCGCGGAGTGGAGGCGCTCATCTCCGCCTGCGAGGCATATTACCAGAAGAGCGGACGCCGTATTTCATTTGAATACGCAATGATTGACGGTGTGAATGATTCGCCCGAGCAGGCGAAACTCCTTGCAAAGCATGCTCGCCGCGTCTGCGCGCATGTCAATCTCATTCCGCTCAACCACGTGGAGGAACGTCCGTTTCAGCCCTCCACGCCGGAACATCTCAAGCGTTTTATTCGCCTCCTTGAGGAGGCGGGTGTGAACGTCACGGTGCGCCGGACGCTCGGAGGCGATGTGGACGCCTCCTGCGGTCAGCTGCGAAAGAAAGTAGCTGAAAACCGCGCCTGACATTCTGGAAGGGAGGTGCCTTCTTGCGCACCTGCTGTGTATCAGACAAAGGTCCCGTTCGTTCGGAAAACCAGGATCGGGGAATTGCCGTAAAAATGAAATCCCCGCGTTGTTCCATTCTTGTCGTGTGCGACGGAATGGGCGGCGCGAACAGCGGCTCGCTTGCCTCTCTGATCGCCTCGGAAACTTATCTCGATCGGATTAAGCGGCTGCTTGTCGTCGGCAGGAAGCAAACTTCCTTTCTGCCGCAATGGATGCAGGAATCCTGCGCTGCGGCGAATGCCGCCGTGTATGAGCGCGGCTCTGATCCGGCGCATTCCGGCATGGGAACCACATTGGTTTCTGCCGTTTTGATAGGTCGCCGGGCAGAGATTATCAATGTTGGCGACAGCCGTGCCTATCTGATTCGCGGAAAGACCATCTCGCAAATCACAAGAGATCACTCCCTTGTTGCGGAGCTTTTGGCGTCCGGGTCCATCAAACCGGAGGAAGCAGCAACGCATCCCAATCGAAATCTCATCACACGCGCTGTCGGTGTGGAGCCTGCGGTGGAGTCAGATCTTTATTCACTGCGTCTGCGTCCCGGCGACCGGCTGCTCCTGTGCAGTGATGGTCTGTCCAATACTCTTACAGATACCGAACTCTTTTCTTTTGCCCGCTGCAGCCGCGATGCTGCGGTAGTCTGTCAGGCGCTGATCGATCTGGCAGTGGAGAAGGGCGCACGAGATAATGTGACCGCTGCGGTTGCGATTTATTGACCCTAACGGAGGCAATCTATGGATCAATCTCAGAATAAATATATCGGCCAGCTGTTGGATGACCGCTATGAGCTCCTTGAGATCATCGGTACCGGCGGTATGTCCGTTGTCTATAAAGCGCTGGATTATCGTCTCAACCGCTATGTGGCGATCAAAATGCTGCGGGAAGAAATCTTCTCCGACCCGGAGCTCAAGGCGCAGTTTCAGGCCGAGGCGCAGGCTGTTGCCATGCTCAGTCATCCGAACATTGTTGCAGTCTATGATGTGAGCCATTCCCTGACGATGGAATATATCGTCATGGAGCTGATCGAAGGCGTCACGCTCAAGCAGTATATCACCGGCAAGGGAAAGCTTACGACGCCGGAGACACTGTTTTTCGCTTCGCAGATCGCGAAGGCACTGCAGCATGCGCATGAGCACGGCATTGTCCATCGCGACATTAAGCCGCAGAATATCATGATTGACCGGGACGGTGTTGCAAAGGTTGCCGATTTTGGCATCGCCGCGCTGGAGCATGACCATGGCGGCGGCCGCTCTGACACTGCCATCGGATCTGTGCACTATATAGCACCGGAGCAGGCAAAGGGACTGGAGGCAGACGCGAGAAGTGACCTCTACTCTCTCGGCGTGGTGCTCTATGAAATGCTCACCGGCCAGCTGCCCTATGAGGGCAGCACGACGGAAGAAGTTGCGCTCAAGCACATTTCCGGGCTCGCGCCCGGTCCGAGATCCATCGTTCCCGAGATTCCCGAAAAGCTCGATGCGATCACGATGAAAGCCATGTGCGCCGATCTGGACAAGCGCTATCAGACTGCGGCAGACATGATCCGGGATCTGGACTCGTTCCGGCGTACCGCCCGGCCGCAGCAGAGCGCAGTGCCGAGTGATGAAACCGTTGAGGCACCGGCTGTTTCTGTCCGCTCCCGCCGCGAGCGCAACCGTTTTCTCGGCGTAGGCAAGGAACTGACAGATGAGCAGTATGCCCGGCGCCGCAAGCGTTCCCGCCGCGTCAGCTTTTATACCGGACTCTTCGCTGTGGCGCTCGTTGCCATTGGCCTGTTCTCTTTCCTCTGGAATTATATGCTCAAGGACATTTTCTCTGTCGCTGAGCGTATGGAGGTTCCTGATTTCTCGAAGAAAAACTATGAAGACGTCATCAACGATGAAGAATACAACGACTTCCGCTTCACCGTTGTTTATGCTATGGATCCCAATGTGGCTGAGGGCGTTGTGGTATCGCAAAAGCCGGAGCCCGGCAAGAGCATGATGAAGGTTCCGGAGGGAATCCGCGTCCAGCTCACCGTTTCAAGCGGCATTGTCATGACCGAGGTGCCGTATGTCATCAACTGGGAGGCCTCCGAAGCCACGCAGGCACTCACGGAAGCGGGCTTCCAGGTGCAGACAGAGGTGCAGGCGTCCAAGGAAGTGACGAAGGACTATGTCATTTCGTCTGACCCTGCTGCCGGCGAGAGCCTTGCAGCCGGGTCGAGCGTGAAGCTCATTGTCAGCGGCGGTCCGGAGCTGCGCACCGTCAAGGCGCCGGATCTCATGGGACTCACGGAGTCTGCCGCCATTGTGCGTATCGAGAGCCAGAGTCTGACGCTCGGCACCATTTACCGCGAGTCCAGCGAAGCACCGGCAGGGACGGTCTTCCGCCAGAGTACCGCTGCCGGAACCGATATTGCCGAGTTCTCCAAGATTTATCTTTGGGTTTCCACCGGCCCTGCGGAGACTACGCCACCCGAGGTTCCTGCACCCTGAGGAGAGAGCATGGCAGAAGGAGTTATTATTAAATCACTCAGCGGCTTTTATACTGTCAGTGTGGGAGACGATCTCATCACCTGCAAGGCGCGCGGAAGATTCCGCCATGACGGGACAAGTCCTCTTGTCGGAGATCGTGTAGAAGTCTCCGCAGACGCGCAGGGGAAGGGGCGTGTCGATCGAATTTTGCCTCGGCGCAATCGCTTCATTCGCCCTGCTGTGGCAAATGTTGACCAGATTGTCATGTTTGCTTCCGCTGTTAACCCTGTGACGGATCCTTTTCTCATTGATCGTGTTTCGGCCATTGCGGCACTGAACGACTGTGACACTGTGGTCTGTGTCAACAAAACGGATCTGGATCCGGCAGACCGGCTGTATGAAATATATCATGAGGCAGGATTTCCGGTTGTGCGATGCAGCGCCGAGACCGGAGACGGAGTGGAGGATTTGCGCAGCATCATTCGCGGCAAAACCAGCGCCTTTACCGGGAACTCCGGCGTTGGCAAGAGCAGTATTCTCAACAGGCTTGTTCCTGAGCTGTGTCTGCCAACCGGTGAGGTCAGTGAGAAGCTTGGGCGCGGTCGTCATACGACCCGTCATGTGGAGCTCTACGCGCTTGGCGAGGAAACCTATGTTGCAGACACCCCGGGCTTTGCCTCCTTTGAGGTGGATCTGCTCGAACCGATTCGCTGTGAGGAACTGCAGCTTGCATTTCGTGAGTTTGCTCCGTATCTCGGAAACTGCCGGTTTCAGGACTGCCGCCATTTGAAGGAGCCGGATTGTGCTGTCCGCGATGCGCTTGAGCGGGGAAAGATAGCGCCTGAGCGCTATGAGAGCTATGTGCGGCTCTATGAAATTGCGAAGAGCATTCCCGAGTGGGAAAAGAAATAATCAGACACAAAAATGCCGCCTTCGGCATAGGATGCAGTAAGATCCTTGTCGGAGGCGGTGGTTTTATGGGCAGAGGCTGGCTGCACGGAAATCTGATTGGCTTTGTCTTTATAGCCGCGGGCGCGCTGATTATCCTGGGGATGATTCTGCCCAAGGTGTTCTGGTGGTTCCTGCTGGGACTGGTGCTCATTGCAATCGGTGTTTGGATGCTCAGATGTTAAAACAGGGCGTGCCCGAATTGGGCACGCCCTGCAAATGTTTGTGGATTAGATTTTGACAGCGTCACGGAACGAATCGAGAAGCTCCGCGGGGAAGGTTTCAGAGTTTATGGGATCGAGCTTCACATTGCTGTCAGAGAGCACAGATTCAACTTCCTCGTCAGTAACATCACCCTTGACGATATCCTGCGCCAGTGAAATAACGTCATTTGCGCTCTCCCGGAAGGCAGATTGCTCGTCTTCAGACAGCCCGGCGATGTAGGCGCTGATCTGATCTGACAGATCGTCTGCCTTTGCATCGTCCGTCTGCAGGTAGTTGAGCAGAAGCGCGGCTGCCTGATACTGTCTGAGCGTGGCGCCGGAAATGCCGGGATGGTATCTTTTCACGGCATCCAGAGCAGCGGAAAGCGTTTCCGCTTCGGGCGCATCCGTGGGGGCAGCTGTCGGTTCCGCGGTCGGGTCAGGTGTTATCTCCGGAGACTCCGTCGGTTCGGGACTGGGGGTCGGTTCTTCTTCCTCCGGAACCGGCACGTCGGCAGCACGGAGTACCATCGTAACGGCTTCGGCGCGTGTTGCTCCGCGGGTGGCACCGATGGTATTGTTGTTATAACCCTTGATGATGCCGAGCGTTACCATGGCCGCCATGTCATCCTTTGCCCAGGCGGGCACGCTGTCCTTGTCGGCAAAACCGTTCAGCGCAGATGAGTCTGCTTCGAGCTTTACGCCCAGACTGCGCAGATACCGGGCAAGCATCGCGCTGAGCTCTGCGCGGGTAATGTTCTTGGCGGGCAGGAATGTGTTATTCGGATAGCCAAGCACGATCTCCTTTTCAGACGCCCAGCAGACAGGCTGATAATAATAGTGCGTTTTGCTCACATCCGTGAAGCTGACGTCCTTGCTGGCAGCGTCGGGCTTTGCAAGACGATGCAGCACAGTCACAAGCATGGCGCGGGTGAGCGCGGAGTTCGGGCTCATCACTTCCGGCGCGGTGCCGCTCAGGATTCCCATTGTTACAGCGCGATCCAGATGCGGATAGAACCAGTCCTTCACAGTGACGTCGCGCATAATGTTGCCGTTTGCTGTGTAGGTCAGCGAAGAGACAGCGCTGGTGTTGAATCCGCTTGCGCTGGCGATGGCTTTGATGGTCTTGCCTTTCTCGATGGCCGTGGGAGCGGAATAAACGCTGCTGCTGCTCGTCGGGGCAGAGCCGTCTGTTGTGTAATGAATGGAAGCGCCGGCGGTTGCGCTTGTAAGCGTCATCATGCCGTCCTGAATTCGGATTTCAGGTGCTGCGCAAGGGAGATAGTCGATTTTTTCCGTGGCGACGTTGGAGCGCCAGCCGTTCCAGAGCACGACCGACACGGCTTTCACCGTGCAGCTTTTGCTCAAGGTAAAGGGACCGGTGTATTTCGTGCTGTTCACAGGGTTCGGAGCTTCACCATTGGTGGTGTAGTAAATCGCTCCGCGGCTGTCCCCGCTGATGGAAACAGAGAGACCGCCGGCTGGATTCGCGTTCTGCTGAATGACGGGAACTGAGAGTGCAGAGGCCGTACCGGCGCCGCCGGGATAAGCATCAAAGTAAATCTTTGCGTTCTGCGGCGTGATGCCGCGGCGATACAGCAGCTCCGCCACAGTTACAAAGGAGAATCCGCGGCTTTGGAGCGTGTCAATGGCACGAAGCGCGCCGGAGACGGAGGTGGAATAGAGGTCGTGCAGCAGCACGATAGAGCCGTCTCTGGCATGACTCATAAACTCGTTGTATACGCTGTTGGCGTTGCGGCTCTTCCAGTCGAGAGTATCCACAGACCAGTAGAAGCAGGAGACACCGGCAATGTTCAAAACATTCTGATTGTAGTTGCCGTAGGGCGGGCGCAGCATGTAGGTCTGATCAAAGCCCAGCGCGCTGTCCAGAATGGAATCGGTACGGCTCAGTTGGCTGCGCACTGCGTCGCCGGAGAGCCCGGTCAGACTCGGATGGTTATAGGTGTGGCTGCAGATCTGATGACCTTCATTCCATGCGCGGCGAACCACCGCAGGATAGTTCTGCGCATTAATGCCCTGCATGAAAAAGGTAGCCTTTGCACCGCGCGCGGCGAGACCGTCAAGCAGCTGGCTGGTGTATTGGGACGGGCCGTCGTCAAATGTGACGGCGATGAGTTTCTCTCCGGCAGCAGAAGCCCCGAAGGGGAGCAGCGCTGTGACCATCAAAACAGCCAGCAGCACTGCAAGAATGCGGTGTTTCATTTGGATACCCCCTGTCTATTTTTCTTCCAATCACTATTATCAGTCGAATCGCAAAAAAAATCAACTACGTTTTACATGAATCATTATTAAAAAATTCCGGAGCCGATTTCGGCTCCGGAATTGTGAAGTGATCTTATTCTTCTGCAGTAACGGGCGTCTCAACTGGATTTTCAACCCGGGTGGGCGTGGCCTCCCGCGTTTCGACAGGCTCAGCAGACGGTGCAGGAGTAGCTTCCGGCGTTTCTGTGGGCTCGGCGGACGGCGCTGGAGTGACCTCCGGCGATTCCGTGGGCTCGGCAGAAGGTGCGGGAGTGACCTCCGGCGACTCCGTGGGCTCAGCAGAAGGCGCGGGAGAAGGTGTCGGTTCCTCGGCAGGCGTCTCTTCTTTTTCCGGCACCGGAACGTCAGCGGCACGCAGCAGCATCGTCACGGCTTCGGCTCGGGTTGCACCACGGGATGCGCCGACAGCCCCGTCATTGTATCCCTTGATGATTCCGAGATCGACCATAGCGGCCATGTCATCCTTTGCCCAGCTTGGGATGGCGTCTTTATCAGAGAACGGATTGAGCGCGGTGGAATCGGCTTTCAGCTCCACACCGATGCTGCGGAGATACCGGGCGATCATGGCGCAGAGCTCCGCACGGGTGATGTTCTTTCCGGGCAGGAATGTGTTGTCCGGATAGCCGAGCACGATCTCCTTTTCAGATGCCCAGCAGACAGGCTGATAATAATACTGCGTTTTGGCAACGTCGGTAAAGGTGACGTCTTTGCTGGTCCCGTCGGGTTTTGCCATGCGATGGATCATTGTTACAAGCATGGCGCGGGTAAGCGCCTGGTTCGGACTCATGACCTCCGGCGCTGTGCCGCTCAGAATCCCATCGGTGACAGCGCGGTCGAGCTGCGGATAGTACCAGTCAGAGACCGAAACATCACGCATCACATTGCCGTTGGCAGTATAGGTGAGGGAAGTCACGTCACTGGCTGCATAGCCGGAAGCAACGGCGATGGCTTTTACGGTGTGCCCCTTCTCAATCGTCACAGGAGCGGAATACTTTGTGCTGCTTGTCGTCGGGGCAGAGCCGTCTGTTGTATAATGAATGGCGGCCCCAGACATCGAACTGGTCATCGTCATCTGATCGCCGCTCATGGAGAGCGTCGGCGCGTCCATACGGGTGGCAATCTGTGCGCCGGTTGCGTCGATGGTATAGTCACCGGAGAACAGAATCTGAGAGACCGGCACGATCGTGTAGCCGCGGCCCTGCAGCGTTTCGATGATTTCCGGGAGCGCTTCGGGAGTGTGCTTTCCGTCATTGTGGAACAAAATGATACTGCCGGGCTGCACCTTGGAAAGAACGCGGCTCTTGATATCGCTCGCGCTGTTGCCGGACCAGTCCAAGCTGTCCACGTCCCACTGAATGGGCGTTACGCCGAGATCCCGAACCGCCTGAATGACAGTGTCGTTATATTCCCCATAGGGGCAGCGGAAGAGCGTGGGGCGCACTCCCGTGATCGCTTCGATTTTGTCAGAGCATGTGTTGACCTCTGCCTGTACCTGCGCATAGGACATCTGCGCGATGTGCGGGTGCGTGTTGGAGTGGTTCATGATCTCCATGCCATTGTCTGCGAGTGTCTTTACCCAATTCGGATAGGCGTCCACCCAGGTGGAGACCAGAAAGAACGTAGCCTTCAGCCCGTAACGGTTGAGAATGTTGAGCAGAGACTGCGTGTTCTCATCGCCCCAGGCGGCGTCAAACGAAATGGCGACGATTTTATCGTTTCTCTGCACGCGGTAAATCGGCAGCTTCCGCGCTGCGCTTGCGCCAAAGGGCAGAAGCGCTGTGACCATCACGATTGCCATCAGTAAGCTCAGAATACGTTTTTTCATACATTGTCCTCCTGTCTTTTTCTTGCTTTCATTAATTCAGTCTTCCGGCGTTTAATGTAAACAGCCGATCACATTGCGCGCGCAGCTTTTGATTTCCGGATTCTTTCAGATCCGGATCGCGCTTCAGCAGAGCCTGCGCAGCGTTTCTCGCCTCTTCCAGCACGTTCATGTCGTCGCAGAGATCTGCCACGTGCATTTCCGGCAGGCCGTGCTGTCTGCTTCCAAAGAAATCGCCCGGCCCGCGCTGACGCAGATCTGCTTCGGCGATTTTGAACCCGTCTGAGGTGTCGTGCATTACCTTCAGCCGCGCTTTGGCTTCCTCTGTGTTGGAGTCGGAAACGAGAATGCAGTAGGATTGATGCTTCCCTCGTCCGATGCGGCCACGCAGCTGATGCAGCTGACTGAGACCGAAGCGTTCCGCGTTTTCCACGATCATCAGTGCAGCGTTCGGTACGTCCACGCCCACCTCGATGACTGTGGTGGCCACGAGCACATCCGTCTCACCGGCGGCAAAGGCAGCCATTACAGCCTCCTTGTCCTTTGCCTTCATCCGCCCGTGAACGCAGGCGACGCGTCGGTTCGGCAGCGCTTTCTGCAGATTAACAGCGTGCTCCTCTGCGCTCTTGAGCTCGACCGGAAGATCCTCATTTTCCTCTACCATGGGACAGACCACAAAAACCTGCCGCCCCTGTGCAATGAGCTTTTCCATAAAAGCGAGAAGACGCGCCCGGTAGCGCTCGTCCACAACATAGGTTTCCACCGGCTGCCGCCCCGGCGGCAGCTCATCAATCACACTCACATCCAGGTCGCCGTAGATCATGAGCGCAAGCGTACGCGGAATGGGTGTGGCACTCATAACAAGTGTGTGCGGGTGGTTTCCTTTTTCCGTGAGTGCAGAGCGCTGCTCCACACCGAAGCGGTGCTGTTCATCAGTGATCACGAGACCTAAATTGGAGAAGGTGACATTGTTCTGGATCAGTGCGTGTGTGCCGACAACGACATCCAGCTGTCCGAGCGCCAGCGCATCGTTTACTTCCCGCTTCTGCTTCGCTGTCATGGACCCGACCAGACGGCCGACACGCAGTCCCAGCGGCGAGAGGAAGCCGAGCAGTGTTTTTTCGTGCTGCTCTGCAAGGATTTCAGTCGGCGCCATAAAGGCGCTCTGATAACCGCTCTTCCAGACATACCAGATGCACGCGGCGGCTACAAGCGTTTTGCCGGAGCCTACGTCGCCCTGCACGAGTCGATTCATCACAGCGCCGGAGGACATGTCTTCCGCTGCGCTCAGCGCTGCTCTTTGCTGTGCATTTGTAGGCGAGAAGGGGAGCGTTTGGTAAAAGTCTTCAAAGTCCTGAGTCTTAACCGGAAGACCACCGGCTTTCTGCCGCTGCCCGCGCATTCGTCCCATGGCACAGGCAAGCACAAACAGCTCTTCAAAAATGAGCCGCCGGCGTGCCAGCTCCAGAGAGCCCATATCGGCCGGGAAGTGGATGTTTTCATAGGCAAATCCCGCCTGTGCAAGCCGATATGTGCCGATGATTTCCTCCGGAAGCGCGTCCGGCAGATCATCGACACATGCCGTAAGCGCCGCGCGGACAGCGTCAAGCATGATGCGCTGATTGAGTCCGGCGCTCAGTGGATAAATCGGCATGATCCGCCCGGTCACACGCTCGGCGCTTTCTGCACGGTCTTCCCGCTCGGCGACAGGGTTCGTGAGTGTTTTGCGCTGGCCTGTGACGCCGACCTTTCCATAAAAGATATAGGTCTCGCCTTCATGAAGCGAGTCCTTCCGATAAGTCTGATTGAAGTAGGTAATGTCAATCGCACCGGTGTCGTCTACTGCGCGCAGCTTTACCAGCTCCATCCCGCGGCGGACGCGGTTTAAGCGCGGCGGTGCGGCAACCATGGCTCGAATGCATACGGTGTCGCCCGGCATTGCAAGGGCAATGGGCGTGAAATGCGTGCGGTCTTCATATCGTCTCGGAAAAAGAGTAATCAGATCCCGCAGCGTTTCCACGCCCAACTTGTTGAAGGCCTCTGCCTTTTTGGGCCCCACACCGCGCAGCGCAGTGATGGGGCTGTTTGACGAAATTGCCATGAATGCCTCCGCTTATTTTACATAGCTGACAGTGTATTCATTCGTGGATTCTGTAAAGGTGCCGTAAAGACCGTCTGTCACAATCATGCGCCAGTCATTTGTGATAAGAACCATCTCAAATCCACCGTAGGTTCTCCAGTAATTGAGCGCCTCGCGTTCACCGCGGACGAACATGGCGGTGGACAGGCAGTCGGCAAGCTGACCGTCGGAGCAGACAATCACGACGCTGCGCAGACCACTGTTGGAAGGCTCGCCGTTTTCCGGGTTAATGATGTGGTGATACAGGCTGCCACGCTGCGTAAAGCTGTGGTCTGTGCTGGCGCTGGTGCATACAGCGGTTTCTCCCACCGTCAGATAACCGAGATAATCTGTAGGATCGTTCGGATCCATGACAGCGACGTTCCAGTTGGAGCCGTCAGGCTTTTTGCCGAGCGTCTGCACACAGCCGCCCATGGAAATCACAGCACTGTCCACGCCTGCAGAGCGCAGCGCGCTGACAGCGTATCCTGTCACAGCGCCGTTGGCCACGGAGGCAAGCGTAATCTCCGTTCCCTCCGGCACGGCAACCATGTAGCCGCTGTTTTCCTGGTCAGGGGAGAGCACAACCTTGTCCATGCCGATGCCGGGCAGAAGGGCTTCGATTTCCGCCTCTTCCGGAACACGGAACTGGTCGTCTACAAAGCCCCACGCCTTGATCAGCGGGTAGACAGTGAGGTCCAGCGCGCCCTTGGTTCGCTCAGAGACCTGCTGCGCTGTCTGGATCATTCCAGCCACCTGCGCATTAACGGTAATGGCGGCGCCTCCTGCGTGGTTAATTGCATAAATCTTGCTGGTTTCCAGTTCCGGATCCAGCATCGCTTCCATACTGGTGAATGCGGCAACTGCATCGGAAATGCCCTGATCGGCGTGATTTCCGTAAGCTGTAATATCAATGAGTGAATTCATGGCTGTGATCTCTTTTGTCACTTCTTTGCCGGATACGCAGCCAGTAAGTGAAAAAAGCAGCCCGAGAAGCACAGTGCAAACGTATATTTTTTTAAGAACGGAACGCGGCATGGTTTTTCCCTCAATCCGATAAATCATTTTCGGTCATATATTATATCATATTCAACCAATAATGAAAATACCGAAATCGAGCCTGAAACGAATCATTTGCTGTGGCGATCAATGAAACGCAATGTTCTGAAGAAAGAAATCAGAATTATCGCGCCTTGACGGCAGTTTTTTTCTTCAGTATAATACTTTTTGAAAATATTTTTCATGTTAGGAAAATGGAGAAAAACATTATGAACGAGAGAAAACAAAAGGAAGGAAAGCGCCTGATTGGTCTGCTGATTGCGCTTGTCGTTGTGCTTGCGCTGATTGCAGCAGCTGCAGTTGTAAAGCTTGTGCTGCTTAAAACAGAGCAGGCACCTGAACCGGAGGGCTCCTTGACTCCGATAGAGACTGCCGAACCGGCCAGTGAAGAAACCGCGCCGGACGATTCTGCTGTTTCGGTGATGGATCTTGGCACCTTGCAGGAAAATGCCTTTATCTCCAAGAATGACGGATCGGTAAGAACGGACACAGCCCAATATTCTTGTACGGACTATCTGGAGGTGCAGGGAAAGTATTATCAGATCGAGTCCTGTGCGCTAGTGAATGATGCCGGTATCTGCGAGTACGATGAAAACAGGCTGTTCATTCGCTGTGTTCTGTCTGATTTTTCCGGCACTGCACAGTTTGAGGTCAGCGAAAAAGCAAAATATCTTCGTGTGTCCGTTCAGAACGATCAAAAGGATGCAACGATTCTGTCCGTCATCCCGGAGGATGCTTATCTTCCGCAAAACGGTTCCGATGATACGCTGAGCAAATGGCGCGCTGCGACAAACAATCGGGTCGATAATCCGATGAATCAGTATGCGACCATGCCTCCGACAATGACAATCATTGATGATGACACGACCAGTGTTGCACTTGTTCAGCGGTACCATTCCATCTGTGAGGAAATGGGCGTCAAGGGCAATTACGCCGTGATTACTTCCCGCCTTGAGGAGTCGCCCGAGCTTAGACAGATGCTCCTGCAGTATGAGGATCAGGGCTACGGCATGCTCTATCACTGCTACAGTCAGTCTGGCGCGACCTATTTCAAAAAAGATTCAAGAGATCTTGCGCTCTGCGAGGAGAACTTCTGCAGGGGTATTCGTCAGATGCGGGAGTTCGGTTTCACAAATTACGAATACTGGGTCTCACCCTACGGCGTAAATGATCAGGAGATGCAGGATATGTGCAAGCGCCATGGCGCTAAGTGCCTCATTTCGACGTATAACAATACCTTTATCAGCCCGGACGGAATGACTGGGAAAGGCGTAGCTGAGCGCTACAACATTCCCAGATGCAGCCTTGGCCATAATACGGAGCGTTACCCGAACTTTACCATTGATGCACTGAAGGCGCAGATTGATCAATGCGCCGCAGCGCATGGCTGGATTGTTATCACAACACATGTCAATGAGTGGGGCGACAGCACGCAGGGCGATGACCGTCTGCGTGAAATTATCCGCTACGCGCAGGAGAGAGGCTTTGAATTCAAAACCTTTGCAGAGGCGTTCGAAGACCGCATGCCCATGTTCTATCTCAATGAGATCCTTGATACGCCCGACTATTCTCAGCCTGCTGCATAAAGAAGCATGAACCAAAAAAAGGCGCCCTCGGGGCGCCTTTTTGCTTTTGAAATCAAACCTGTTCCGCGAGCTCGAAGATCATCTGTTCCGTCTTCTCCCAGCCGAGGCAGGGGTCGGTGATGCTCTTGCCGTAGATGTGCGCATCCTCCGGCTTTTGGCATCCGTCCTCCAGATAGCTCTCGGTGATGAAGCCCTTGACATAGCGGCGGATATCCTTGTTGATCTTTCTCTGATACATCACGTCTTTTGCGATGCGAGGCTGTTCGAGATACTGCTTGTTGGAATTGGAGTGGTTTGTGTCGATGATGATGCCGCGATTTGAGACGTCCTTTGTCTCATACATCTCGATGAGTCGAGTGATGTCCTCATAGTGATAGTTCGGCAAACTTTGCCCATGCTTGTTTACATAGCCGCGCAGAATCGCGTGAGCATAGGGATTGCCCTGACTTTCCACTTCCCAGTTGCGGTAGACGAAGGTGTGACTGTGCTGCGCGGCGGTGATGGCATTGAGCATCACGGAGTAATCGCCGCTGGTGGGATTTTTCATGCCGACCGGCACATCCAGCCCGCTTGCAGTGAGTCGGTGACCCTGATTTTCCACGCTGCGCGCGCCCACGGCCACGTAGCCGAGCAGATCGTCCATATACCGGTGGTTTTCTGGATAGAGCATTTCATCGGCGCAGGAGAAGCCCGTTTCCGTAAGCGCTCTCATATGCAGCTCACGGATAGACAGAATGCCCTTGAAAACGTCCGGCCGTCCGGTGGGGTCCGGCTGATGCAGCATGCCCTTGTAGCCGTCGCCGGTGGTGCGGGGCTTGTTGGTGTAAATGCGCGGCACAATCACGATCTGATCCTTCACCTGATCCTGTACAGTGCGAAGCCGTGTGAGATATTCCATCACGGAGTCCTCGCGGTCGGCCGAGCAAGGTCCGATAATGAGCAGAATCTTATTGCTTTCGCCGGACAGTACGCGCTGAATCTCACGGACGTTCTGCAGACGAACCTCCCGCATCGTATCCGGGACAGGGAATTCCTGCTTGACGTCCCGGGGGATGGGGAGCTTGCGGATGAAGTTCATGTTCATCGTGCTCTCGTAGGGGTTGTCGTAAGAGATGTGCTTTTTGTTGTCCATTTTTGTTCCCTCCGGGTTATCTGCCCTGATCCAATGCGATGCGTCTGGCAGTCGATTTGCGCATCATTTCCTTCATTCCATCAGTGTCTCGGCTTGCAAGCATCCAGCGCAGCCGCCCAAATTCCGCGCTGAAGAGATCCATCTGGTGGATCAGCGCGTCGATGTTGTCCAGAAACAGCTCTGTCCACATGTCCTCGTTGATGTTGGCAATCCGCGTGAGATCGCGGAAGGAGTCGCCGGTGTAGGTGCCGATGTGGTCAGCATCGTTGCAGGTCATGAGACTTACGGCGATGCAGTGTGTCAGCTGGGAGACAAACGCGATCATTTCATCGTGCTTTTCGGGTGTGAGCTCTGTGATCCGCGCAAAGCCCATCACGCGTCCGAGCGATTTGCAGGTCTCAATGGCCTCGGGCGTGTTTTTTTCGGTTGGGACAACGATGTAGTTTGCCACGCGGAAAATACTGTCGTCGCTGCTCCGGATGCCGGAGGTCTCACGCCCGGCCATCGGGTGCGCCGCGATAAACTCCACATCGTCGCGCAGCATGTTCTGAATGTCATAAACCACACAGCGCTTGACGCCGGTCACGTCCGTGATCAGCGTTCCGGGGCGGAAATGCTGCTGGTTTTCGGCGATCCACTCCTTGAACACATGCGGATAGAGAGCGAAGACGATCAGCTCTGCGCTTCCGATCAGCTCCGGATCGGGGAAGGCAGCGCCCTTTTCGATAAAGCCGTGTTCCAGAGCGTAGTCGATATCCTCCTGCTTGTGGGCGATCGCGTTCACATGAAAGCCCACGCGCGAGAGTGCCTTGGCGTAGCTGCCGCCCATGAGACCGAGACCTACGATGAGAATGTTTGAGTTGCTTACCAGCTGCATATCAGATTACCTCAATTCCAAGACCGCGAAGACGGTCAAAAAAGTCCGGGAAGCTTTTATTCACCGCTTCCGCGCCGGTGATGGTGCCGCCCACGCGTGTGAGCAGAATTGCGCAGGACATGACGATTCGGTGATCGTTGTGCCCGCAGAGCGGTTCCGCCGGCAGCCTGAGGCCGGGGGAGACCCGTATGGTGTTTTCTTCGATTTTACATTGTACGCCGAGCTTTTCCAGCTCCTGCGCCATGGCGGTGCCGCGATCGCTCTCCTTGATGGCGAGCCGCCGCGTTCCTGTGAGCGTCACACCGTGGAGCATGGCGCCCGCAGCCATGAGAATCGGGCCAAGATCCGGACAGTCGGAAATGTCCAGTGTCGCTGCGCCATCCTTCAGCTTCTGAAGATATGGCACACAGACCCGGTCGCCCTGAAGACTATCTGATCTCGGACCGATCGTGGTCACATCGTCGCCCAACGTGCGCAGTGTCTCGAAAAACGCTGCGTTGGACCAGTCGCCCTCCACTTCCATGTCCCGGGGCTGATAGCGCTGAGAGCCGGGAATGCGAAGCGTGGTCTCGTTAGTCCACTCTGCCTGTATCCCAAAAGCGCGCAGGGCGGCGAGCGTAATGTCGATATAGCTTCGGCTCTCCACCGGCGGCAGAAGCCGAAGCTCGCTGTCTCCGTCCAGAAGAGGCAGAGAAAAGAGCAGTCCGCTGATAAACTGGCTGCTGATATTGCCGGGAATCTCATAGCTTCCGGCACGCAGCGGGCCGGCAAGCGTGATTTGGCTGTCAGTTTTTTCGAACCGCAGCCCCTGTTCATGGCACAGGTTTTCATACACACTCTGCGGCCGCTGCATCAGTCTGCCCTGTCCTGAAAGCGTGAAGGTATTTCCACTCAGCAGAAACAGTGGGATACAAAAGCGCAGTGTACTGCCGCTCTCCCGGCAGGATATCGGCGCATTCGGCATGGCGCATCTGGGATCGCAGCCCTGGATGGTAACGGTGTCTCCGTCAGTTTGAACCACTGCACCAAGCGCGCGAAGCACGTCGAGCGTTGCGAGAATGTCTTCGGAATAGGCGACGTTTCGCACCACGCTTTTCCCTTCACACAGACCAGCGCAAAGCAGAAGTCTGTGTGATGCGCTTTTCGAGGGGGGCGCCTTTATCCTGCCAGAGGCGTGTCCTGCGCGAATTTCAACGTTCATTGTTTGCCTCCAGCAGATCGATTGCCCGGAGATAGCCGTCTGTGCCCTGTCCGGTAATGGTGCCGATGCAGGCGGCGCGGATATAACTCACCTGACGGAAATCCTCCCGCGTTTCCACGGCAGAGATATGCACCTCTACGGTGGGGATCTGCACGGCCTTTACAGCATCCAGCAGAGCGATGCTTGTGTGCGTATAGGCGCCGGGATTGATGACAATCCCTTCTGCCTTTTCAAAATACGCCTGCTGGATGCGATCTACCAGATCGCCCTCATGATTGGATTGATAAAACGTGACGTTGATCTGTTTTTCGTCACAGTAGCTCTGAATCTTTTCCAGCAGATCCTGATAGGTCTCTCTTCCGTAGTGATCCGGCTCGCGGATTCCCAGAAAGTTCAGATTCGGTCCGTTGATGACCAGCAGCTTCATTTCAGAAAGTCCTCTCTTATGGTTTCTGCCACATGCTTTGGATAACCTCTTACGGGGATTATAACGTCTGCAGTAGCCTGATAAATGGGATATCGTTCACGGAATCGCTGCTCCAGCGCAGCCCGATCCGCTGAGAGCGGACGGTTTTCTGTCGGCTGAATGGCGTCCAGAGGTCGGTCAATGAAATAGATCTTCCCGTTGGCGCGGAGCCGGCACATGTTCTCCTCCCGGAGAATCACACCACCGCCAGTGGAGATGACGCAGCCAGTCTCCTGACTGGCACGGGCGACGATTTCGCTTTCCAAATCACGAAAGGCCGTTTCGCCCTGCGTGCGGATGATTTCGGACGGGTGCATCCCCGCAGCCTCTTCGATCATTTGATCCAGCTCCAGCAGCGGACGATTCAGCAGCTTGGCCAGCCGCTTGCCCACTGTGGTTTTACCGCAGCCGGGCATGCCTGTGAGCACAATGTTTTCCTTGCTCTGAAGAATCTTCTGGAACACGCGGTCGAGCGCGTCTGCCGGAAGCTTCTGATCCAGAAAGATTTCCACTGCCGCAACAGCTTGCCCGACGAGCATATAGAGTCCGCCCTCGGCGGGAAGACCGAGCTGCTTTGCCTGACGAACCAGCTGCGTGCGCAGCGGATTGTAGACCACGTCTACCACGCCCTCGAGCTGTGAAAACGGTATGAGGTCAATGGCCTGACTGTCCGGATTCGGAAACATGCCTGACGGCGTCGTGTTCAGGATGATCTGCGCGTCTGCATGCTGTGCAGCGGCATCCGCATAAGTGATGCTGCAGTCCTTCCCGGAACGGCTCACGGTGCAAATCTCCGCCGCTACGAGTGAGCGGGCGACATACTGCGCCGTGTGTGAGGTACCGCCTGTGCCGAGGATGAGCACCTTCTTGCCGCACAGATCGAGCCCAAGCTTTTGAATCAGAAGCGCCATGCCGGCTTGATCCGTGTTGTCACCGAAGAGCTTCCCGCCCCGGTTCACGATGGTATTTACCGCGCCGATGGTCTTCGCGCTTGGACTGATTTCATCCAGATAGGGGATCACGTCCTGCTTGTATGGGATTGTCACGTTGATGGCCTTGAAATCCTTCGCCTTCATAAAAGCGTCGAGCTCGTCTTTCGCCACCTCGTGGAGCTCATAGGTGTAATCCGTGAGCGATTCATGGATTTCCTTGGAAAAGCTGTGGGGGAGATGTTCTCCGATCAGTCCGTATTCCATGTTCATTCCTCCGTGTATGCCTGATCAAATCGGTCTTTCAGTTCTTGTGTGGTTACGCGGTGAATTTCACCCTGACCGATTTTGCTGACCGTCACGATGTCCACTGTTCCTGCAGCCGCCTTTTTGTCATGCTGCATGGCGGCCCAGACCGCCGCGCGGTCAAACTCCGCCGCAGTGGGAAGCCCGGCTTTTTTCAGCACAGGCAGCAGGCGCGCACGGACCGCTTCGCTGCACATCGGCAGCATTCCGAGCGCCACACATTCGCCGTGCAGCAGCTGGCCAGTGCTCTCAATTCCGTGACCAATGGTGTGGCCGAAATTCAGAATCTTTCGCAGACCTGCCTCAGTCTCGTCCTGTTCCACAACGGATTTTTTGATTCTCAGCGAGCCGATAATCATATCGTCAATCCGCTCGGTCAAATCCTGTGTCTCCATAAAGGAGAAGAGCTCCTCGTCAGACGTAGCGGCCATTTTGATCGCCTCCGCCAGTCCGTTGGAAATTTGTCTGGGCGGAAGGGTTTTCAGGGTGTCCGGATCAATAAGAACCTTCTTCGGCTGCCAGAAGGCGCCGACGATGTTTTTTACTCCGTCCAGATTCACTGCCACCTTGCCGCCAATGGAGGAATCCACCTGACTGAGCACCGTGGTCGGTACATTGTAAAAGTCAATGCCGCGCATGAAGCTCGCTGCTGCGAAGCCCGCTAGATCCCCCACTTTTCCGCCGCCGACAGCGATCACGCAGTCGGATCGGTGAAAGTTGTGCTCCAGCATCACCCGGCAAAGTCGTTCCAGCTCCTGAAGGGTCTTGCTGCCCTCTCCGGAAGGAACGCGAATGATCACAGATTCCCTGCACTGTGCGGCAACACACGACGCATGTTCTTCCGGAACGTTCTCGCCGGTCACAATCAGGCATTTTCTTTCCAGCTTCAGCAGGGAGGAGGCTTCTTTCAGAGCGCCTCGCTGCACCACAATATCGTAGCTTCTCTCACCGAGATCCATTCTCAGCGATGTCATACTCCACACTCCTAACTCTGTGCTTAGATTACCGTGTGTCTTGAAAATGTTCCTACGACTTTCAATCGGTCGCAGTAGGGGGCCATGTCGCGCAGAAGGTTTTCTCCCTTTTCACTGTAAATGTCGCCCTCCGCCTCGAGATAGAAGTAATACTCCCAGAGCAGCTCTTTCACCGGTCGGCTGCGCAGTGTGCGCATGTTAAAGCCATACCGATTGCCCAGCACAGCCAGCGCCGCAGCGAGGGAGCCTGCCTCATTCCGGCTGGTAAAGACGAGAATGAAGTGATCGCCCATGCGCTTTCCGAGCGCACGGTTTTCTGCCCGGGAGAACACGGCAAAGCGCGTGGTGTTCTGACGGCTTTCGTTGATGTTTGCCTCCAGAATCTGCAAACCGTACAGCTCGGCGGTCTCCGCGCTTGCGATTGCCGCGATCGTGGGATCTTTCAGCCGCGCCACATGCTCGGCCGCAAGCGCCGTGTTTGCGTATTCCACGGCACGCCAGCCGTGATCATGAATGTAGCCCTGACACTGTCCCAGCGCCTGCGGGTGACTGAACACCTGTCTGATTTGGCTGATGTCTGTCCCCGGAAGCGCAATGAGGTTCTGCGTGATTGTGAGCTCGTACACACCGTTGACGTGCAGCGGTCCGAAGAACATGAGATCCTGCACTTCACCCACTTCGCCGTTATAGCTGTTCTCAATGGGCAGAACAGCACAGTCGCAGGTTCCGTTTACCACAGCTTCATACGCGCTGCGGAAATCCTTGAATCCCAGCCGCTGTGCCGTGGGGAAGATCCTTCCGGCCGAGATGTGGGCGAATGCGCCCTCTACGCCGCTGTAGGCCACGCGCAGTCCCTGACACAGCCGCTGCTGAAAACTCTTGGACACGTCCATCGTGTTTTGTAGAAACGGCACATAGTATTCACGGATCACCGGATCTCGGATGAAGGCGCTGTTTCGGTCGATAAGCGCCTGCTCCCGCGCGGCGTCGAGAATCGGGAGACCGTGCTCCATCTTGTGCTCCGCCACGAGCCGGACTGCTTCCATGCGCTTTTCAAACAGCTGCGCCATCTCTTTATCAATGCGGGAGATTTCTTCTCTTGCGACTTCCAGCTTGTTCATACGTTCTCTCCAAAATAGGTCTCTGCGAGCTTCTCAAATGCCGGCAGTGCGCGGCGGATCGTCTCCGTCTCTACGCAGTAGCTCACTCTCGCGTATCCCGGATAGCCGAAGCAGTCGCCCGGCACAATCATAATCTCAAATTGCTTAGCCCGCTCGCAGAGCTTTGCTGCGTCTCCATCGGGCGCTTTCAGGAAAAGGTAAAAGGCGCCGTCCGGCTTTGCCATCTGGAAACCGCAGCTGCTCAGCGTCTCAAGCAGGAGATCCCGGTTCGTCCTGTAAATGCTCAGATCTGCCGTCAGATTCAGACAGTGGGGGAGCAGATACTGAAACAGAGTGCTGTTGCACACTAAACCCAAAATCCGTCCCGCCCCGACGAGCGCGGTATAGACTTTCTCGTGATCCTCCACCTGCGGCGGTACGAGCAGGTAGCCCATGCGCTCGCCCGGAAGAGACACACATTTGCTGTAAGAATAGCAGTAAATAGTGTTGTCATAGAGCTTGGGGATAAACGGGAGCGTAATGTTCTCGTCATACACCAGCTCTCTGTACGGCTCATCCGCCAGCAGATAGATTGGGTGACCGAATCTGGCTTGCGCCGCGCGGAGCATGTCCGCCATGGCGCGAATCGTTTCCTCAGAGAAAACGGAGCCCGCCGGGTTGGAGGGGGAGTTTACGACGACGATTTTCGTCTGCTCGTTCAGGGCCGCCTCAAGCGCTGCGAGATCAATCTGAAAGTCTTCTTCCCGGCATTTGAGAATGACTGCCTTGCCGCCAAAGGCCTCGGTATAGACCTTGTACTCCGGATAGAAGGGGGCGAAGAGAATCACCTCGTCGTCAGTCTGCAGCAGACCCTTAAACGCCATGGTCAGCGCACCGGAGGCACCCGCTGTGAGATAGAGGTCTTTTTCACTGTAGTCCGTGTCATAGCGCCGGTTTAGATCATCCGCCACTGCTTTTCGCACCCAGCCGTATCCCGGCGCAGGGGAGTAGGCGTGCAGCTCTTCCGGCGGAACTGTTTCCAGCAGCTCGCGAAGCTGATCTGTCAGCGCCTTAGGCGCAGGCACATTGGGATTGCCGATGCTGAAGTTGAAAACGTTTTCTTTCCCAATCTGAGCTGCACGCTCAGCGGCAAAGCCCGCAATATCGCGGATCACATTCGGCTCTGCTCCGAAGCGCACCGCATCTGCCTGTAATGATGTCATGTTGAGTCCCTCCAAAAGAAAACAGCCTTGCCGTCTGGCAAAGCTGCTTAGAATCGATTTGTTCGTTTCAGGCGGCTCGTCCGGCGGTCATGCAATTACGGCGTCATTATAATAATAGCCGTAAAAATAGGCAGCAAAAGAAGCCGCAAAGCTCTTTGCGGCGAAACCGGTAAAGCGGGTTTCTCTGACTGCCATATTGTGACTCCTGTCCGGCACTTCGGCCTGTAAGTTCGTTCCTGCATACTATATACCCAAATATCGGGAAAGTCAACAAAAACTTTAGCGATAAAAAGGGCTAAACTAAAAGCCCGGCATTCCTGCCGGGCTCAAGCGGGGGATGGTTTCGCGGTCATGCTGCCGCAGGAACATACTTTTTTACACGGTCTCTCAGGAGCACGGCAAGCGCAAGCTTTGCGAGATCCGGAAGAATGAACGGGATCACGCATTTCGCCAGCGCGACGCCCCAACTAATGGGACCGGCGGTTCGCGCGTAGGCCACGACAAACCATGCCGTGCCGAACGCGTAACAGACGACCATGCCGAGCAGTCCTGCGATCAGGAAGGGGACGGTCCCGTCGCCAAACCACTTTTCTGTGAGGATTACGATCAAACCGATGAACAGATAACTAATCAGATATCCTCCTGTCACGCCGAGCAGAGCGCCGATGCCGCCCTTAAACCCAGCGAAAACCGGCACGCCGATGGCTCCCAACAGCAGATAGACGCCGATGGCGATCGTGCCGCGTTTGCCGCCGAGCAGTCCGAGTGCCGCGAATACACCGAAAGTCTGGAGTGTGAAAGGGACGTCACCGGCAGGGATCACCAGCCATGCGCATACCGCCAGCAGTGCCGCAAACAGGGCGCAGAGCGCCATATCTCGAGTTTTCATTTTTTCTCTCCTCTGATTGTAAACTAAAATAAAATAAAACTTTACAATCGAAAGAATAACATATAAACGACAGCGTGTCAAGAGAAGTACACTTTTCGATCACAGCCTTGCGCTATGATACAGGGTTGTGGTAAAATTCAATTATTAATAGAATAGAATGAGGAGGAGAACATATGCAGCAGGTGTTTTGCCCGCATTGCGGAAGTCCTGTCCTTGTGGATGAAACCGCTGCGTCTGCGCAGCTTCGGCAGGAACAGGAGCTGGAGATCCTTCGCCTGCAGGCGGAGCTGGAGCAGATCTGTGCCAGATTTGAGCTGGAGCTGCAGCAGAAAGACAGGGAGCTTGCCCTTTATCGGGAAATGCTTGGGCGGGATGCTTCCGAGCCGCAGGAGGAATTATCTGCTGCTGGCAGCGTTGATTCGGTGATTTTAGAGCTCAATCAGGCTATCGCCGGGCTTACGAGTGCCAGAGAAGCGCTGCGGAAGCTAAGCGCCGAATAATCCGGAGAGAAAGGAGAACGGTATGAAACGGAAGATATTAGCACTTTTCTTTGCGCTCTGTCTGTGCCTTGCGCTGGCCGGATGCGCATCGGACCATAGTGACGAAAAGCAAACTCTGACGGAGGCGGATGAATTGGATCTGCTCATGGGCAGCATGGAAGAGGAGACGCCCTCGCCCACGCCGCTCGAAGCGCTCTATTATGATTATTCCGATTATAAGAACGTGCTGCAGAATACGGAGTATGAATATGAAGAGACCATGGGCGGGGATTATCTGACCTACGGCCTCTGCGATCTGGACGGCGACGGTGTTCTCGAGCTGCTTGTTCTGGAAGGCACGTGTGAGGCAGATTACATTTGGCACGTCTATACGGTCGGCGAGATGGGCGCGCAGCATGTCGGCTCCTTCGGCGGTGGTCACTCCATGCTTTATCTGGATGAGGAAGACGGTGTTCTGTGCGTTTACGGTCAGATGGGACATGAGCGGATTGACCGTATCACTTATGACGGGCAGTATCTCTCTGTCAAGACACTGCAGGAGCAGGATCTCGCCGATGGTGAGGCGTATTCTGTCCCCGGCAGCCCTGTGGCGCTCAATCTGATTTCTGACCCAAGCATGATCCCGTGATTTGCGGATCTGTTTATCCCTGGTCTATTCGGACCGGGGATTTTTTGCTTTACGCCGGCGCTGTTTTCCGCTAAAATAAGCGGGGAGTGGATTGTATGCAGTGGAAAGCGCTCGTGTTGTTTTTGAGTCTGGCAGGCGCCGTTTTGTGCCTGCTCTGGTTTGCTGTCCGAAAGGAGGAAGCGTCTGTGCCGCCGACATATGTTTCCATGGATCCCGTGACGATTGCGGTTGCCGCAGACCCGCATTTCATTGCGCCGACGCTTACAGACAACGGCGATTACTTCACGCAGGCTATCACTTCGGCGGACGGCAAGGTGATGCGTTTCAGTTCGGAACTGATGGATGCGTTCTTCTCGCAGATTGCCGCGGAAAAACCGGATTGCCTGATCCTCGCAGGCGACCTCACCTTCAATGGCGCGCGGGAGAGCCACGAGGCGTTCATTGCTTACTGTGAGCAGCTTGAGGAGGCTGGCGTCTCAGTTTTAGTTTTGCCCGGCAATCATGATCTGAACTACCCTCAGGCCGCGCGGTTTCACGGCAGCGGCTTTGACTATGTGGAAAGCATCGACGCGGCTCAATTCCGCGCACTTTACGGAGCGTATGGTTATGATGATGCGCTGAGTGTGGATGAAAACTCCCTGAGCTATGTCTGCAGATTGTGTCCCGGGCTTCGCCTGCTGTTTGTGGACTGCAATACCGCTTCGGAATATGACACAATCCCGGAGGAAGCCTTTCGATGGATTGAATCGCAGCTGAAAGAGGCGCTGGAGGCAGGAGAACGAGTTGTTTCGATCACGCATCAGACATTGCTGCAGCATAATCCCAGCTTTTCAGACGGCTTTGTCATCACAAACAGAGAGCGGCTGCTGCGCCTGTATCGCCAATATCACGTCGCAGTCAATCTCTCCGGACATATGCACATTCAGCACTGGAAACAGACTGCAGGACTTACAGAAATCGTCACAGGCGCGCTGAGCGTCCAGCCGTGTCAATACGGCGTCTTGTGCCTCACCGGCGAGGGAGGTTCCTATGAAACGCGCCGGTCGGACGTCTCTGCATGGGCGAGCGCGCAGGGGAGAAGTGAGCCGGAACTGCTGAATTTTGAGATCTATGCGCTGGACTTTTTCCGGCAGTGCAATCGCAGACATGCCGCTGCGCTTTCACCGGAGCTGGCTGATGTGTTTCTTTCTCTGAACGCTGCTTATTATTCCGGCAATTTAGAGGCGGCGGATATTACGGCTGATCAGATTCACGCGATCAGAAAGCAGGATTCTTTTCTCGGCGTTTATGTTGAGAGCGTTGCGCCGGATATCGGCATGGACTTTACACATGCCAGTTTTTCATTTCAGGAGTAAGCCATTATGACCGAGATCATAGAGATCACCGATTATGCAGACCCGAATCTGGACGCCTTTGCGCGTCTCACCGAGCGGCAGCTCATGAACCGCGACAAGCCCGAGGAGGGACTCTTCATCGCCGAGAGCCCGAAGGTCATCCATCGCGCGCTGGACGCGGGCTATGAGCCCGTCACGCTCCTGATGGAGCGCAAGCACATTGAAGGACAGGCCGCCGACGTGGTGGCGCGCTGCGGCGTGCCGGTCTATACCGCGCCGATGGATGTGCTCGAGCAGATCACCGGCTATAAGCTCACGCGCGGCGTCCTCTGCTCCATGCGGAGAAAAGACCTCCCCGCGGTAGAGGAGGTCTGCCGCGGCGCACGGCGGATTGTTATTTTAGAGGACGTGATGAACCCGACGAACGTCGGCGCGATCTCCCGCTCCGCCGCCGCGCTCGGCATGGACGCCGTTTTGCTCACACCCGCCTGCTCTGATCCGCTCTACCGCCGCAGCGCGAGAGTCAGCATGGGCACGGTCTTTCAGATTCCTTGGACGCAGATTGGCGAGCGGGTTTCCGACTGGCCGCACCCCGGTCTCGAGCGGCTGAGGGAGCTGGGCTTCAAGACCGCCGCCATGGCGCTGGAGGACGATTCCGTTTCCATCGATGATCCTTCCCTGATGGCGGAGGAGAAGCTCGCCGTTATCCTCGGCACAGAGGGAGACGGTCTCGCCGCGCGCACGATTGCCGACTGCGACTATACCGTGAAGATTCCCATGTCCCACGGCGTCGACAGTCTGAACGTTGCCGCCGCGAGCGCGGTCGCGTTTTATCAGTTATCCAAATAAAAAAGTTTGGACTGTCTCGTGTGAGGCAGTCCAAACTTTTTTAATCCGCCAGATGCCGCAGCTGATCGAAATAATCGTAATACGGCACGAGGAACGAAAACCCTTTCACGACCTCGTCCGCCAGATCGTGGCTGTGGGAGATCTCATCATGTCCCCGCGTGCAGTCCACGCTCACCCAGCGCTTGTTCAGCCACGGGTCGAGCAGGGGAGAGTGCTCCACCTTGTTTTTCTTGTAGCTCTGGCCGCCGAGCACGAAGGTGTCCTGGCGGTTGAGCCGACGTGCAAGCTTCTCCAGCGGCTTGGGATTTGCGAGCGTGAAACGGCGGTAGCGCTCCATGAATGCCGCCTTTGACACGTAATACCCCATGCCAAAGTCGTATCCCTCCGGGTCAAATCCGAAGTAAAAGGCCGGAATTTCCTCGTCCTTTGATGCGTCGCACCGCAGGGTAAACCAGAGATGGTCCTTGTAGGGACCGCGTCCATAGAGACGACGCGCGTCGCGATAAATGCGGGAGACGTGCATGTACCACTCCCGCTTGGGACAGGCCTCCTTCATTCGCTCATAGACCTCGTTTGCGAGCGCGCGAAACGGCGCGTCCACCAGATCAAGAAACTCCTGCTTGTGGGCGTTGAACCAGGGGCGCTCGTTGTTAAACCGCAGCTCCCAGAGAAATTCGCCCGCCTTCGGAGAAAAACCAGTAAATTCCATATATTGTGCTCCTTGATTCGTTATTGCGCCATTTTACTCCAAATAAATAGTCTTCGCAAGCCCTGAAGACCGATTTCCGCAAGATGTAGTGGTAATCCTATCCAGATGTGCTTGCTTTTTCTGCATCACAGTGATAAACTGTAGAACAGTTTATTGTTACATCAGGAGAGATACAGTCAAAAGCGGGTACCCGCTTTTCATGCCTTGCCCGGCAAGGCATGATGTTCTTTCCCGCAAGGAAGGTTGCAAATGAATTCCAAGACTTTGATCTACATTCTCAAGCGCCTTGTCCTCGCCATCTTCACAGTCTGGGTCGTCATCACGGTCACGTTTTTCGTCATGCATGCCGTGCCCGGAGGTCCGTTTGTGGGTGAGAAGGCGACGACGCCTGCCGTTCAGGCCGCCATGGAGGCCAAGTACGGGCTGGACAAGCCCCTCATGACCCAGTATGGCACTTACCTGAAGGACATCGTCACCAAGTTTGACTTCGGCCCCAGCCTGAAGCAGCGCGGCCGCATGGTCACGGACATCATCGGTGACGGCATGAAGACCTCCGCCAAGCTTGGCGTCATTGCCGCGTGCCTGGCTGCGGTCGTGGGCATCATTCTCGGCGCTGTGGCGGCGCTCCGCCGCAACAAGATCATCGACCGTGTCATCATGGTGCTGACGACGGCCTTCGTTTCCATGCCTGCGTTTATTATGGGATCGCTGTTATTGGTGTTATTTGCGATCAAACTTGGCTGGCTGCCGGCGAATGCCAGCGCCAAGGCGGGCGCTTCGGGTCTTGTGCTCCCCATCATCACGCTCGCGCTCTATCCTGCGGCTTATATCACTCGTCTGACCCGTTCCAGCATGCTGGATGTGCTTGGTCAGGACTATATCCGCACGGCGAAGGCCAAGGGCGTCTCCGGCTGGCGGATCATTTTCGGTCACGCACTGAAAAACTCCCTCATCCCCGTGCTGACCTATTTCGGTCCCATGCTCGCCTATATCGTCACGGGCTCTCTCGTCGTGGAGAAGATCTTTGCCGTGCCCGGCATCGGCCGCGCGTTTGTCAACAGCATTACCGGCCGTGACTATCCGCTCATCATGGGCACGACGATCATCCTCGCCACGCTCATTGTTGTCATGAATCTGGTGACTGATATCCTATATAAGGTTGTCGATCCCCGGATCAATCTGGAATAAGGAGGCGCCGCAATGGAAAAGAAACTACCAAGCCTCCACGTAAATCTGGACGATTTCATCCCCGCGACTGAGGCGGAAAAGGAATACATGGTGCAGATGCGCCCGTCGTCCACCTTCTTTAAGGACGGCGTCAAGCGTCTGGTGAAAAACCGCGTGGCGTTTATCAGCTTCATCGTGATCGTGGTCATCACGCTCTCGAGCATCCTGATCCCCATGTTCTGGCCTTACAGCTATGAAAACCAGCTCGGCGTCACGCCCGGCAAGCCCGTGGACGCGTCCTATAAAAATCTTCATCCCTTTGAGTATGGCTCCACCGAGCTCAAGCGCATCGACGCAGGGGAGAAGATTTTCCCCCATGTGTTCGGCACCGATGACGCCGGACGTGATTACTTCATCCGTGTGCTCTACGGTACGCGCGTCTCGCTCGCCGTCGGTTTCTTCGCGAGCATCATCGTGCTCGTCATCGGCACCCTGGTCGGCTCGATTGCGGGCTACTGCGGCGGCAAGGTGGACTTGATTCTCATGCGTCTGGTGGATGTCATCTATTCTCTGCCGGATATGCTCATGGTCATTCTGCTGTCCACCGTGCTCAAGGTTACGCTCGGACCGATCATAGACGGAACGGCGCTGGCCTCCATCGGGTCAAACATCATCAGCCTCTTCATCGTCTTTGCCATCCTCTACTGGGTGAGCATGGCGCGTCTCATCCGCGGCCAGATTCTCTCTCTGCGCGAGCAGGAGTATGTTCTCTCCGCGCAGGCGACCGGCGCCAAAGGCAGCTGGGTCGTGCGCAAGCACCTGATCCCGAACTGCATCAGCGTCGTCATCATCTCCGCCGCCCTGCAGATTCCGAACGCGATCTTCACCGAGAGCTTCCTGAGCTTCCTCGGTCTCGGCGTCAATGCGCCGATGCCGTCTCTCGGCTCTCTCGCGTCTGATGCGCTCAACGGCCTGCAGAGCTATCCCTACCGCCTGGTTATCCCGGCCATCGTGATCTCTCTGATCGTGCTGGGACTGAACCTCTTTGGTGACGGTCTGCGCGATGCGTTTGACCCGAAGCTGAACGGTTGAGAAGGGAGGAGAGACTATGGCACTGTTAGAAGTCAGAGACCTGCGTACCTCCTTCTTTACCGATGCGGGGGAGGTCAAGGCTGTCAACGGCATTTCGTTCAATCTTGACCGGGGCAAGGTCCTCGGAATCGTGGGCGAATCCGGCTCCGGCAAGAGCGTCACGGCCTATTCCATCATGCAGATTCTTGCCGGTACCGGCAAAATTGTCGGCGGCAGCATCAAGCTCGACGGGCAGGAGCTCGTCGGCGCCGGGGAAAAGGTCATGAAGACCGTCCGCGGCAACAAAATTTCGATCATTTTCCAGGATCCCATGACCAGCCTGAATCCGACCTATACCATCGGCCGTCAGCTGGTGGAGGCCATTGTCCTGCATACCGACCGCGACCGCAAGCAGGCCTGGGACCGCGCGGTGGAAATGCTTCGTCTGGTCAACGTCAATGAGCCGGAGCGCCGCATGAAGCAGTATCCCTTCGAGTTTTCCGGCGGTATGCGTCAGCGCGTCATGATCGCCATGGCGCTCGCCTGTGTGCCGGGCATTCTGATTGCGGACGAGCCCACCACGGCGCTGGACGTGACCATTCAGGCACAGATCCTCGAGCTCATGCAGCAGCTGCAGAAAGAGCTCGGTATGGCCATCATCATGATCACGCATGATCTCGGCGTTGTCGCGCAGCTGTGCGACGAGGTGATCGTCATGTATGCCGGCTCCATCTGTGAGCAGGGCACGGCGGACGAGATTTTCTACAATCCCCGTCACGAATACACCAAGGGTCTCATGCGCTCGATCCCCACGGCGGACACTGCGGGTCAGCGTCTGCAGCCCATCACCGGAACGCCCATTGATCTTCTGAACATGCCTGAGGGCTGCCCCTTCGCGCCCCGCTGTGACAACGCCATGAAGATTTGTCTGCGTGAGCGCTGCGAGCGCATGGAAATCAATGACGAGCACGCCGCAGCCTGCTGGATGAATGTGAAGCAGGGCGTGGAAAACGGCACGATTGCGGCCGTTAAGAAAGGCGGTGATCCGGCGTGAGTGAAAAGACCAATACCCCCCTCGTGGAGGTTAAGGATCTGAAGGAATATTTTCAGATCAACACCGGCCTCTTCCGCTCCAAACCGCTCAAGGCGGTAGACGGCGTGAGTTTTTCGATCAATCGCGGCGAGACGCTGGGTCTCGTGGGCGAATCCGGCTGCGGCAAGACGACCGTCGGCCGCACGATCCTTCATCTCTATAAGCCCACCGGCGGCGAGATCTTTTATGACGGCAAGCCCGTCAAGACAAAGGAGCAGATTCGTCAGTTCCGCAAGAAGGCCACCATGGTCTTCCAGGATCCGTATTCCTCATTGAATCCCCGCATGACCGTCTCCGACATCATCGGCGAGCCGCTGGATGTCCACAAGCTCTGCTCGAACAAAAAGGAACGGCAGGAGCGCATCCTCCAGCTGATGGACTATGTCGGCCTCAACAGTGAGCACGCCGCGCGCTATGCGCATGAGTTCTCCGGCGGTCAGCGCCAGCGAATCGGCATTGCCCGCGCTCTGGCAGTGGACCCGGACTTTATTGTCTGCGATGAGCCGGTCTCCGCGCTGGACGTGTCCATTCAGGCGCAGGTCATCAACATGTTCGATGAGCTGCAGGAGAAGCTCGGACTGACCTATCTCTTTATCGCCCATGATCTGCTGGTTGTGCGCCACATTTCCGACCGCATCGCCGTCATGTATCTGGGGCGCATGGTCGAGCTGGCGCCGGCAGGGGAGATCTATGATCATCCGCTGCATCCCTATTCCCAGTCACTGCTCTCCGCCGTTCCGGTGCCGGATCCGAAGGTTGCCCGGGCGAACAAGCGCATCGTCCTCACGGGCGATATCCCGAGCCCGCTCAACGCGCCCAGCGGCTGCCCGTTCCGCACCCGCTGCCGCTACGCGAAGGAGCAGTGTGCCGAGAGTATGCCCGAGTTCAAGGAAGTGTCCAAGGGCCACTTTGTCGCCTGTCATAGAGTCGGGGAGATCAATTAACGGAATTAACTGCACTTGCAGCTAATCAAATATTTTTCAGAAAGGACGCAAACAAATGAAGAAAAGAATCGCCGCAATGATCCTGGTTCTTGCCATGGTCCTTGCACTGGCGGCTTGCGGCAGCAAGCCGGAGACCGCTGAGGGCTCCGCTGACGTTGCCGAGGCCGGCAGCTCCATCGCCGTGTGCCTGGCTTCCGAGCCTGACACCATCGACCCCGCCCTCAACTCCGCTGTTGACGGCGCCACCCTGCTTGCTCACCTGTTCTCCGGTCTGGCCAAATGGTCCCAGGATGCCGATGGCAATCTGGTCATCGTGCCTGACGCCGCTGAAGAGCTCGTGGAAGGCGTTCAGAATGACGACGGCACCGTGACCTACACCTACACCCTGCGTGACGGTCTGGTCTGGTCCGACGGTCAGCCTGTCACCGCCGGTGACTTCGCTTTTGCCTGGCAGCGCGCTGCCTCTCCCGATCTTGCTGCCGACTATGGCTACATGTTCGAGGTCGTTGACGGCTATGCTGACATGTGGGAGACCGACGATGCCGAGAACTTCGTTAACCCCGATGCCAAGCTGAATGTCAAGGCCGTGGACGACAAGACGCTCGAGGTCACCACCGCTTCCGCCATTCCTTACTGGAACGAACTGCTCGCTTTCCCGACCTATTTCCCCGTCCGTGAGGACGTCGTGGAGAACGACGCCTGGGCGACGGACCCCAGCACCTATGTCTGCAATGGTATGTACACCATGGCCGGCTGGGACCACAACAGTGTCATCACCCTGCAGAAGAATCCTGATCACCCCGATGCTGACGAGGTCACCATGGACACCATCGAGTTCTATCTCTCCGATGATGCCAACAACATGCTCACCAACTTCAAGAACGGTGACTGGGACTTCATCGATGACGTTCCCACCAACGAGATCGCCGCTCTGAAGGCGGACTATCCCGATGAGTTCCAGGTTGAGGGCCAGATCGGCACCTACTATGTCTGCTGGAACATCAATGAGAACATCCTGCCCGAGGGCACCAAGCTCACCGGTGACGAGGCTGAGGCTGCCAAGGCTGAGATCCGCAATGCCATCAGCCTGCTGTTCGACCGCAACTACATCGTCAATGACATCGCCCAGGGCGGCCAGGTTCCCGCTTCCTCCTTCGTCGCGATGGGTATGACCGAGCCCGACGGCTCCGAGTTCTACAAGAACGCCAACAATGGCGCGGGCGGCTACTACAAAGTCGACGAGGCCGCTCTTGAGGAGAACTTCAACGCCGCGGTTGACGTCCTCAAGAAGTACTACACCTTCGACGAGGCCACCGGCAAGTTCACCGACTTCCCGACCATGACCTATCTCTACAACACCTCCGACGCCCACAAGGCCATTGGTGAGTATCTGCAGAGCGCTCTGGACGCTGTCGGCATCACCATGAACATGGAGAACCAGGAGTGGGCCACCTTCCTGAACACCCGTAAGGCCGGCGATTACTCCATCGCCCGTAACGGCTGGGTCGCTGACTACAACGATCCCATCTGCTTCCTCGATATGTGGACCACCGCCTCCGGCAACAACGACGTTCAGTTCGGCAAGGGCGAGCACGCCAACTACAAGGGCTACAGCCTCGACCTGACTCCGTTTGGCCTGGATACCAAGGTTGAGAACGGCACCTGGGCTGAGACCTATGATGTGCTTATCTCCGCCATCAAGTCCTGCACCGAGCCCGAGACCCGTTTCGCCATGATGCACGTCGCTGAGGATATGCTCATGGAGACCGGCTGCATCTGCCCGCTGTACTTCTACACCGATCTGTTCATGATCAGCGATAGCGTTGACGGCTTCTTCTCCAACCCCCTCGGCTACAAGTACTTCATGTATACTACTGTAGCGTGAGACGCAACAGTAGTGATCGACGCTGAAGCGTCGAAAACATAAAAATCATTGGGAGGGGAAACCCATCCCCTCCCACATGACGATAGCCCTGCCGCTTTTGCGGCAGGGCTATCGTTTATATTTCTAATATGCTTTATAATGATGGTTAATTGACAAAAAACGTGATATTTGACGGCAATTTCGTCGTTTTGATGTACAGCTTACAATTTGTGGTAGATTTACTTCGTTAACACCCAGGTTTATGCAACGCTGTGTTGACTAAACAAAGACGCTGATTGTGCATATTGTCTAAAAGCGGTCGTTTTCGGCACAATTTGGTGACTTGATTTTATTTTAACAATTTAATATAATTAAGCCAGACGGGCGGCGTTTTTGCCGCGAAAATATGCGTATAAGGGAGCGATACCATGCAGCAGCTGGATATGAATGTCATTGACGAAATCCTGGAGCGGTACGATAACGACCGGGCGATGATCATTGCTATTATGCAGGACGTGCAGGAAGTCTATCGCTATTTGCCCCAGGAAGCCCTGGAGCGCATCGCGGAGAAGACCGGAATGAGTGAGTCAGATCTCTATGGCGTGGCTACATTCTACGGAAACTTCTCTCTCGATGCCAAGGGCAAGTACATCCTCAAGGTATGTCGGGGCACGGCATGCCATGTTCGCAAATCCGGTGACGTGCTCCAGGCCCTGCAGCAGGCTACGGGTCTGACGGAAAAGAAATCCATCTCCGAAGACGGGTTGTTCTCCATTGAGATCGTTTCGTGCCTCGGCGCGTGCGGTCTGTCACCGGTGGTAATGGTGAACGATACCGTCCATGCTGCCATGACGCCTGACAAGGCCAAGGATCTGGTGGCGGATCTCAGAGAGGAGGCATAAAAAGATGAGAGAGAGACTAGCTTCGCTCTCCGCCTTCCGGGATCTTCAGGCCAAATGTATGGCCGCCCGGGAAGCGGAAAAACGGAAAATTCTCGTCTGCTGCGGCACGGGCTGTGTGGCCGGCGGCAACCTGAATGTATACCAGGCGCTGAAAACACGCATGGAAGAACTGGGCGTGGCCTGCGAGGTTTCGCTCAATGACAATCACGGCGGTGACGCTATCGGCCTGAAGAAGTCCGGATGCCATGGCTTCTGTGAAAAAGGACCGCTGGTTCGTATCGAGCCCGAAGGCTGGCTCTACACGAAGGTTACTGTGGAAGATGTGGATGAGATCATCCAGAAGACCATCATGGACGGCGAGTTCATTGAACGTCTTGGCTACCACGGCAAGGACGGGGTCTGCAAGCGGCAGGAGGACATTCCGTTCTATAAGCTCCAGACCCGCCGCGTGCTTGAGCACTGCGGTCATATCGACGCTGAATCCATTGAAGAATACCTATCCATCGGCGGATATGAAGCGCTTGCGAAATGTCTCTTTGAGCTCTCCGGCGATGAAGTGATTCAGACGGTCACCGATTCCGGTCTGCGCGGCCGCGGCGGCGCGGGCTTCCCGACCGGCAAGAAGTGGGCACAGGTTGCGGCGCACACAGAGGCGGACGTGAAATACATCGTCTGCAACGGCGACGAGGGCGACCCCGGCGCGTTCATGGACCGCTCCTGCATGGAAGGCGACCCCCACAAGGTCATTGAAGGCATGATTATTGCCGGCGTGGCCACCGGCTCCACTCGCGGTTATATCTACGTCCGCGCAGAGTATCCGATGGCGGTCAAGCGTCTGCAGATCGCTATGAAGCAGGCGGAGGAGCTCGGCATCCTGGGTGATGATATCCTTGGCAGCGGAAAGAGCTTCCACCTGCGCATCAATAAGGGCGCCGGCGCGTTTGTCTGCGGCGAGGGCTCTGCCATGACCGCCTCCATCGAGGGACACCGCGGCATGCCGAGAACGAAGCCGCCCCGCACGGTGGACAAGGGCCTGTTTGAAAAGCCCACCTGCCTCAATAACGTCGAGACGTTTGCCAATGTTCCCGATATCATCAAGAAGGGCGCGCTCTGGTTCCGCTCTCTCGGCACCGAGGGCAGTCCCGGCACGAAGGCGTTCGCCCTCACTGGCAACGTGAACAACACCGGTCTGATCGAGGTCCCCATGGGCACGACGATGCGCCAGGTGGTGTATGATATCGGCGGCGGCATCAAGAATCATAAGGAATTCAAGGCTGTGCAGATCGGCGGCCCCTCCGGCGGCTGCCTGACGAAGGATCATCTGGATCTTCCCCTCGACTTCGACAGCCTGAAGCAGGCCGGCGCAATCATCGGCTCCGGCGGTCTCGTCGTCATGGACGAAGACTCCTGTATG
>JAZQDI010000120.1:0-16159 GCA_045546715.1 Oscillospiraceae bacterium
ATATGACTCCGGAGCGATTCTGAGGAAGATTAACTACAAAGGTTACATCAGCATCCAACAGCATAGGTACTTTATATCCGATTCGCTGATTGGTCAGTATGTGAAACTCAACTACATCTCGGAGCACGTAGTCGGCCTGCAATATGGCATGTTTGAATTTGCTCAAATTGATACAGAGCAAAGACTGATTATTTCCAAAAAGCGACGGAGGGTGCCGCCCGAAAAAGTGTAACCCATGTTGTTGGACAAAGTGTTACCTATGTGGGCTTGACAGAGGACGCCGTCCCCTACGATGAATGTTCGACTGCCTTGCCACACCAACTGTAGGGGCGACCTGTGGTCGCCCGCGTGTAGGATATCTGCCGGTGTTGGCGGGCGCCCGCAGGTCGCCCCTACGGTTCTCTGTGAATGATGTGAATGATGTGAATGTAATCTATATATATTATAAAAAAGAAATAGAATATATAGAAAACTGCTTCACATCGTTCACACGTTCACACTGCCCTGCTGTCGGGCGCGGATACGCTGCCAGCTGAAGAAGCTGTAAATGTCATTGACAAGGAAGACCACGAAGCAGACGAGGACGCTCAGATAGCGCACATCCTGCAGCGAAGCGAGCGTCCAGAGGACGATGAGCACCACATCGTTCGCGGCATAGGCAATGGCATACCACGGACTGCGCCGCGCCGTGAGATAGACGGCGAGAAAGCTCGTCGTGACCGAGATCGTGCTCGGCAGGAGGTTTGCCGTATGCAGGGCGCGGAGGATGAAATAAAAGACTATCGTGACGGCTGCCGTGAGGAGAAACAGGAAGCCGATCTCCCTGCCGGAAAGCCGCTCCATCGTGACCTCGGCGCGGTTGCCCTCGAAGGGATTGCGCAGCCAGGCAATGAGCGCGACGACGGCCATCGGCATGGTCATGCCGAGATAGGTGACCATCTCGCCGTAATAGGCGAAGGTATAGGAGATCCAGCCGTATAGCAGGCTGAAGACGATGACGAGCACCTGTCCGACGGGGTTGCCCTTGGCGTTGAAGATGAGATACGTCACGCCGATGAGCGACGCGAGAAGCGACAGAATGTGCTCCCCGTCGAACAAGGCATAGAACACCGCGACGACGGCGGCGGACCCGAGCCAGAGCAGCCGCTCGGCACGGGTGAAATAGTGATAGAGCGCGGAAACGCGGCGCATAACTGAACCTCCCAACAAAAAAGCATCCGTCTGACGCGTCTTCAAAGACCTAACGACGCGCGGACGAATGCTTTTGCACTCTCTACCCGGTGGCAGAACAGTATAGAAATGGGCGGGCGGCCGAGGTCGTCCGCCCCTACATGCGGATTATATCATTTGGGATCCTTTTTGCCAAGGGTGAACTTCGCCTCTTCCCCGCGGAGCAGGCGGCCGATGTTTGACCGGTGGAGGAAGATGACGAGCACCATGATATAAAGGCAGAGGAAAAACGCCGGACTGAGCCCGGGATTTAAGAGCAGATAGACCCACGGATAGGCCGCGGCGAGCAGCACCGAGCAGAGACTCACACGCCGCCACAGCAGGAAGAAGATCACGAACAGGGCGAGCATGATGAGGAAAAACCGCCAGTCCAGCAGCAGCGCGATGCACGCCGAGACGCTCACGCCCTTGCCGCCCTTGAACTTATAAAACACCGGGAAGCAGTGGCCCGTGAGCGCGGCGGCGCAGGCGAGGGCCAGCCCCGTGCTCCCCGCGAGCTTCCAGCCGATGAAGCCGGCGATCGCGGTCTTAAGCATGTCGCCGCCGAGCGTGAGCAGTCCGGCGCCGATGCCGTGGTTTCGCGCGGCGTTCGTGGCCCCGGCGTTGCCGGAGCCCTCGGTGCGCACATCGACATGATAGAGATTCCAGATAAACACGATGGCGGAATTCACTGAACCGAGCAGATAGCCCGCCGCCGCAATGATCACATACAGCATAAACGTTCCCTCTAAACGACAGTCAGAGTCAATTCGTCAAGAAATTCAAAAATTTGAACCTTTTACCTCTCACACCATACCACAAAAGCCGGACAGAAACAAGTCTGTCCGGCCAATTTCAGGATAATTAACAATTCGGTCAAAGATAGCGCTCGAGATAGGTCTGCGCCTTGTTGAGCTCGCGGAGCAGCTGCTTCACCGCAGCGGAGCGCAGATCCGTCGCCGTCTCGCGGACGGTGTCCACCGTGGTCTCGCGCATGACGGCAGCGGCCTCCTTCACGGCGCCGGCAGTGCCGCGCACGGTATCCTGCAGGTGGAAGAGATTGTGCATCGGGCTCTGCTTGACCTTGAGCTCGCCGCGCATCTGCCGCTCGAGCACGACCTGATAGCGGTCGGCCGCGCGCGCGACGCTGTCCGCCCAGGAGAGATAGAGCTCGTCCATCGCGTGCTGCCCCACGGCGCGAAAGCGCTCGATGGTCATATCCCCGGCGCCGAGCACCGCTGCAAGAGACTCCGGCGTCTCGTCAATGAGAATGCCGTTTTGCCCGTCCGTGACGCCCTCGGCGGCGCAGGAGCCGCGCACCAGAACGCTCCCGAGCGCGCAGGCCGCAGCCTCGCGCACGACAAGACCGTTGGTGTCAAACGTGGAGGGAAACAGCAGCAGATCCGCGCGGCAGTACCAGGCGCGCACGGTCTCGCGGTCGTGCACCGCGCCGGTGAAGCGGCAGAGATCGGAAAGCCCGATCTCGTCGGCATAGGCCTCGACCTCGGCGCGGTCCTTTCCATCGCCGACGAAGACCATGCAGAATTCATGCCCCGTCTCGCGGTAACGGCGCAGGCCGTCGAGAATCAGGCGCAGCCCCTTATACCACATCATGCGGCCGAGGAAGAGGAACACGGGCTTGTCCGCCGGGAGCGCCCAGGCATCATTCAGCGCGCGGACTGCCGCGCCGCCCGCCTGTCCCTTGTCGAGATCGACGCCGTTCGGCATGACGAGATAATCCCCCTCATAGCCGAGCGAGCGCAGGTTCTCCCCCGCTCCCTCGCTCACAACCCAGACCTCATCGCAGGCGGAGACATTCGCAACCAGAAGATCGATCGCCGCCTGCTGCACGAGCTGGCTGCGCACGGCCTTGGCAATGTCGATGTCAAACTTCGTGTGATATGTGAAGACGACGGGCGCGCCGGAGGCATCCCGCAGGGCACGGGCGAGCACCGTGGAGGCCACGGGACAGTGCGTATGGATGAGATTGAAGTCCATGCGCCGCAGCGTCTCAATCGTCTCGGGCGCGAAGGGATAGCCCGCGCGATAGCCGGTCAGCTGCGTGGTGTTGAGACTCGGATAGCGGATGACGGGAAACGGATAGTCATCCGTCACATCGGGATATTCCGGCGTGGCCACGGCGCAGCGGCCGTGGTGCGCCGCGATGTTTTTGGCATAGTTCACGACGGCATTCGCCACCCCGTCGATCGTGGGCGGGAAGGAGTCGTTCATGAGGCAGAGATTGAGTTCCAAAACAAGAACCTCCGATTACAGTGTTTCGTAGTCCTCCATGAGGAAGTGAAAGCGGCCCAGATCCTTATTGATGTGCCAGTGGCCGCAGAGCCAGTGGTCATAGGTCAGCCGGTCCTCCACCGTGTCGAGCCAGCGCTCGGTGGACTTGTCGATCTTCTTCTGATCCAGACCGGGGAACATGGCCTCGGTGGGCGTGAATTTGATGGGACAGGTGTGCGTGAGCATGGTGTCCACGCGCCAGTTTAAGCGCTCGAGCGTCCGCTCCACATCGCGCTTGATGTCCGCCGATGGCTGCTCGTCTTCAAACCACGTCCAGCCCATGCGCACGCGCCAGAGCTTGTCCACGCTGTAGGCCCCGCCGCAGACGACGGCCTGCCGCCCCTCGAGCGAGAAAACCTCGCCGTCCTTTGCGTAGAAAATGTGCGGAAACTGCGGCTCATACCAGCCCGCGCCGCCGAAGCGCTCCGTCTCGCGCATGGAGGGCACATGCCAGGGGCGCATATCGTGGTTGCCGTGGATGCCGAAGATCTGCACACCCGCCGCGGCGGCGATGGACTCCAGCTCCGTTTTGCGGCGGCGGTCCAGCCCGTTGCGGTGATAGTTTAATCCCAGATCGCCCAGAATCACAATCGTGTCCCCGGGCTGCACGCCATGGCGCAGAATGCCCTTGCGCACGCGCTTGACATCGCCGTGAATGTCGCCGGTGTACCAGATCATGCGGCACCCTCCTTTATGAATGATCCTATTTATTTTGCCAAGAATGCGTCATGCCGTCAAGTGTTTTTAAAAGAATTGCGCCCGGCGGGAAATCCGCCGGGCGCGTAAACGCGGTTACGCCTGCGCCTTGTGTTTTTCGATGGAGGCGGCGATACGCTCCATGCCGGTTTCGATGATGCTGCGCGGCATGGCGAGATTCAGGCGGACAAAGCCCTCGGCATTGCCGACAAAGAGGGAGTTTCCGCCCTCGAGCAGAACGCCCGCCTCGTTTGCGAAGAAGCCGGGCAGATCCGCCACATCCGGCAGGCACTTCGACAGATCCACCCACGCGAGATAGGTCGCCTCCGGGATGCGGAAGCGCGCCTCGGGCAGGCGGGTTTTGAGAAACTCGTCCACATAGCGGAAGTTCGCGTCGAGATAGGCTTTCAGCTCGCCCAGCCACTCGGCGCCGTGCTCATAGGCCGCCTGGTGCGCCGCGATGGAGATGGGGTTGAGCATGCCGGCGATCTTGTCGCGGGCGTTGAAGCGCTCGCGCTCGGTCTTGTCGCGGATGATGATGTCCGAGAACATGAGACCCGCCATGTTGAAGGTCTTGCTCGCGGACATGCAGGTGATGAGCTTGGGATAATCGGGCATGATCCTGCCCATGGGGATGTGGCAGAGACCCTCACGGATGATGTCGCAGTGGATCTCATCAGACACGAGCCAGAGGTCGTATTTCTCCACGATCTCCGCCACGCGGCGCAGCTCCTCCTCCGTCCAGATGCGGCCGGTGGGGTTGTGCGGGTTGCACCAGAGGAGCATTTTGACCTTCGGATCGGCGCACTTGCGCTCGAGGTCGTCAAAGTCGATGGTGAAATAGCCGTCCGTGTCAATCAGGTCGGAGCAGACGACGGGCACGTCGTTATACTCCGCGGCGTGCAGGAAATAGCCATAGGACGGCGTGGTGATGACGAAGGTCTCCCCCGCCCCGATCAGATCCTCCACGATCTGATACAGCGCCGGGATGATGCCGGGCGAGAAGCAGAGCTCCTCCTTCGGAAAGCTCCAGCCGTATCGCTCGCGGCACCAGGAGACAAAGGCATTGTAATATTCATCCGTGAACATCATCGTGTAGCCGAAAATGCGCTTGTCGGCGCGCTCCTTGATCGCGTCCACGATGGCGGGGGCGCAGGCAAACTCCATGTCCGCAACCCACATGCGCACAAACTCCTCGTCCTTGAACGGGAACACCTTTTCCGGCCCCGCGTGGAAGATATAGCCGCGGAAGCCGTCCGTATTCAGGGCGTTGGTATGGCGGCGGTCAATGATCTCGTCAAAGTTAAACATGGTTTTTCTCCTTTCGTTTCATCCGGTATCTCCTGAGGCTACTTTACCAAAAAGGAAGAGAAAGTGCAAGTGTGCGGCCGAGCAAAAAAGAGGCAGTCGACGGACTGCCTCTTTTGATGAAATTGCGTTTATTCGGCTGCCTTCTTCTGATAGGCGGCGAAGCGCTCGGCGCACTGGGTCTCCGCCTCGGCGAAGAGCTTTTCGGCAATCTCCGGGAAGGTGCGCGCCAGACCGGCGAAGCGGTTTTCGCCCATCATGAACTCGCGCAGCTTGCCGTTCGGCTCCTTGGAGTCGAGCAGGAACGGGTTCTTGCCCTCCTTGGCGAGATCGGGGTTAAAGCGGAACAGCGGCCAGTAACCGCACTCGACGGCGAGCTTCTCCTCCTCGATGCTCTTGCCCATGCCCTTGACGACGCCGTGGTTGATGCAGGGCGCGTAAGCGATGACGATGGAGGGGCCGTGATACGCAGCGGCTTCCCTGAGGCACTTGATGAGGTGCTCGGGGTTCGCGCCCAGAGAGACATGCGCCACATAGATGTAGCCATAGGTGCTGAGCATGAGGCCCAGATCCTTCTTCGGGGTGGCCTTGCCGGCAGCGGCGAACTGCGCGGAGGCGCCCACGGGCGTGGCCTTGGAGGCCTGGCCGCCGGTGTTGGAGTACACCTCGGTGTCCACGACGAGAACGTTCACGTTCGCGCCGGAGGCGAGCACGTGGTCCAGACCGCCGAAGCCGATGTCGTAGGCCCAGCCGTCGCCGCCGTACATCCAGATGGCCTTCTTGGTGAGGGCGTCGGTGTGCTTGCGCAGGAAGGCAACGTCCTTGCTCTCTTCCTTCGTCTCGGTGAGCGCAGCACGCACGACGTCGGACACGGCGACGGTCTTTTCCTCGTCGTCACCCTCGGCGAGCCACTGCTCGAGCGCGGCCTTGAGCGTCTCGTCCTTCGTCTCGGCGACGACGGCCTCGGCGTGCATCTTCACCTGGGCGCGCATCTGCTCCACGCTCAGCGAGAAGCCCAGCGCGAACTCGGCGTTGTTCTCAAACAGGGAGTTGGAGAACGCAGGACCCCAGCCGCGCTGATTCACGGCCTGCGGGAAGGCAGGGGCGGCAAAGCCGACGGCCTGCGTGCAGCCGGTGGCGTTGGCCACATACATGCGGTCGCCGAACAGCTGCGTGAGGAGCTTGATATACGGCGTTTCGCCGCAGCCGGGGCAGGCGCCGGAGAACTCATACAGCGGCTGCTGATACTGGCTGCCCTTGGCGGAGAAGCGGGTCATGGGGTTCGGCTTCTCCGGCAGCTCATTGATGCAGTAATCCCAATTCTTCTGCTCGGCAACCTGATCGTCGAGATGCGCCATGTCGAGCGCGCCGACCGGGCAGACATTCGCGCAGCTGCGGCAGCCCTGGCAGTCCATGACGTCGACCTGAATGCGGAAGCGCAGACCCTCAAAGCCCTTGCCCTTGGCCTGCTTGGTCTCACAGGGCGCCGCCGCGGCCTCTTCCTCACTGAACAGGAACGGACGGATGGCGGCGTGCGGGCAGACGAGAGAGCACTTGTTGCAGCCGATGCACTTGTCAATGTTCCAGACGGGAACGCTGTCGGCCACGCCGCGCTTTTCATACTGCGACATGGCAACGGGCATGACGCCGTCGGAATACTTCACATAGGTGCTCACGGGGATATCGTCGCCCTTGGCGGCGTTCGTCGGGATCAGAATCTCGCGCACATATTCAGGCAGGCTCTCATCCACGACCTGAACCTCATCGGCGAGATCCTTCCAGGCGGGATCGACCGGAATCTCAACCATAGCGTTGAGACCCTGCTCAATCGCCTGATGGTTCATCTGCACGACCTTCTCGCCCTTCTTGGAGAAGCTCTTGACGGCGGCGTCCTTCATATACTGCTCGGCCTCTTCGATGGGAAGCACGCCGGCGAGCTTGAAGAAGGCGGCCTGCAGGACGGTGCTGGTGCGGTTGCCCAGACCGATCTGCTCGGCGATATCGGTGGCGTCGATGGTATAGAACTTAATCTCGCGCTCGGCAAGGATGCGCTTGGCGCGGTTCGGGAGGTTTGCGATCAGCTCCTCGCCCTTCCAGCGGGTGTTGAGCAGGAAGGTGCCGCCGGGCTTGATTTCGCTGACCATATCGAAATTGTGGACATAGCTCTGCTTGTGGCAGGCGAGGAAGTCCGCCATGGTGACATAGTAGGTGGAGTGAATGGGCTCGTGACCAAAGCGCAGGTGGCTGCGGGTGATGCCGCCGGACTTCTTCGCGTCATACTGGAAGTAGGCCTGCACGTACTGGTCGGTGTTGTCGCCGATGATCTTGCAGGAGTTCTTGTTTGCGCCGACGGTGCCGTCTGCACCGAGACCCCAGAACTTGCAGGAGATGATGGACTTGCCGGTGGTGATGATGTTTTCGCCCACGGTCAGAGAGGTGTGGGTCACATCGTCGTTGATGCCGACGGTGAAGTGGTTCTTCTGCTCGCCGGTCATGTTGTCAAACACGGCCTTCATCTGAGCGGGGGTGGTGTCCTTGGAGGAGATGCCGTAGCGGCCGCCGAGGATCTTCGCGTGGCGGTCAGACTCCATGAAGGCGGCGCAGACGTCTTCATACAGCGGCTCGCCGATGGAGCCGGGCTCCTTCGTGCGGTCGAGGACGCTGATGCACTTGACGGACTCGGGAATGGCAGCAAGCAGGTGCTTGACGGAGAACGGACGATAGAGGTGGACCTGCACGGCGCCGACCTTTTCGCCGCGCTCGCACAGATACGCCACGACCTCCTGCAGCGTCTCGCAGACGGAGCCCATGGCAATGATCACGCGGTCGGCGTCCGGCGCGCCATAGTAATTGAAGAGATGATAGTCACGGCCGGTGAGACCATTGATCTTCTGCATCTGCTCCTCAACCACGTCGGGGAACGCATTGTAAACCGGGTTGCAGGCCTCGCGGTGCTGGAACATGGTGTCGTCATTCTCCAGCGTGTGGCGAACGGTGGGATGCTCGGGGTTGAGCGCATGGGCGCGGAAAGCTTCGATGTCGGCGGGGTCGACCAGTGCCTTGAGCTCGTCATAGTCCAGAACCTCGATCTTCTGGATCTCATGGCTGGTGCGGAAGCCGTCGAAGAAGTGCTGCACGGGGACGCGGCCGCGAATGGCGCTCAGATGAGACACGGCGCCGAGATCCATCGCCTCCTGCACGCTGGCGCTCGCCATCTGCGCCCAGCCCGTCTGGCGACATGCCATGACGTCCTGATGGTCGCCGAAGATGGAGATCGCGTGGCTGCAGAGCGTACGCGCAGCGACGTGCATGACGCCGGGCAGCTGCAGACCCGCCATGCGGTACATGGGCGGAATCATGAGCATGAGGCCCTGCGAGGAGGTATAGGTCGTGGCGAGGGAGCCTGCCTCCAGCGCGCCCTGCAGAGCGCCGGCGGCGCCGGCCTCGGCCTGCATCTCCATGAGCTTCACGGGACGGCCGAAAATGTTCTTTCTGCCGTGCGCTGCCCACTGGTCGGTGTGGTCCGCCATCGAGCTCGACGGGGTGATGGGATAGATGGCAGCGACCTCGGTAAACGCATAAGCAGCGTATGCCGCGGCCTCGTTGCCGTCCATGGACTTGAAAACTTTGTTCTTGGCCATTGCAAAGAACCTCCCGATTTGAAATAGTCTAAAATGCGTAAAATACGCCAATTTCTACCACATTTTAGCATTTATTCGGAAAACCTGTCTAGTTTTGAGCAATGGTGAAAAATGGCTTTTTGATTTCGTTTTCCGGGAAATAAAAAATCCACAAAAAACGAAAAAATTCGTTTTTTGTGGAACAAATCCCAATGGAAATTCACAATTTCAGGACTCTTTCATCTGCATTACGGCGCGATGATTCAGGCAGTTTGCCTCGCAGAAATCAATGTGCTCGTCCATGACCTGACGGGCCAGCTGCGGGAAGCCCATGCGGATGGCGTTGACAATTGCGTCATGCTGCGAGGCGATGCGCAGCAGATCCTCCCGCTTGCGCGCCGCGGCAAGGTATTCGCAGGTGCGCACGGAGAGGTAGTTGAGCTTTTTGTCAATCGTGTGATACATGGTGGTGAGATAGGGATTCTGCGTGGCGTTGACCATCTCGGTGTGGAAGGCGCGGTCGCCCTCGGCGTCCAGCCAGGCCGAGCGCCCCTCGATATAATCGTGCATGGCGGAGCGGAAGCGGGCGGCGTGATCCTCCAGATGGGAGACGTCCACGCGCCAGTTTTTCTCCGCGCAGAGATAGGCGGCGATGCCGTCAATCGCCTTGCGGGCGATGAAGAGCTGGCCGATGTCCTGATCGTCCATGTCAAACACGCGGTAGCTTTTATACTTCTTCCCTTCCACCACCTGCTCCACCACAAGTCCGCCGAGAATCAGGCGGTCAATCGCCTCGCGCACAGGCGTGCCGGAAACGCCGAGCTGCTCGGCGATGGTGTTGATCTTGAGCTTTTCGCCGGGATCATACTGCGAGGAGAGAATCGCCTCCTCGAGAATCTCATACACGGCGTCGCTGATGCGGATGAAGGGATTTTCCTGCTGCAGCTCACTGAGCTTTCTGGGGTTCAGAACAAAAGCGGAATCGGTCCTTTCTGTCATGGCCGTCACCTCTTTAAAATTACTCATGTGTGTTATTATATCTGAAAATACTTCGCTCGTCAAATTGGAATGATTTGTCAGAAATGTGCAATCAGAGATCGTATATACTAACTGCAGAACGATGTTTCCAAAGGAGAACAGGCGATGAAAGCAGTGATTCTGGCGGGCGGCGAGGGCACACGGCTGAAGACGGTCACCGGCGATCTTCCCAAGCCCATGGTGCCGGTTTTGGGCGTGCCGGTGATGGAGCGGATCATCCGGCTTTTAAAGCAGCATGGCTTTGACGAGCTCTGCGCAGCGCTGTGCTATCGACCGGAGGTGATCCAGACGCACTTCGGCGACGGATCGCGCTTTGGCGTGCATTTGGAATACCGCGTGCAGGAGCAGCCCATCGGCACGGCCGGGAGCGTTTTGCAGTGCCGGGATTTTTACGGGGATGATGACTTTCTCGTGATGAGCGCGGACGCGCTGTGTGACTTTGACCTGCGCGCGCTGATGCAGCGCCACCAATCGGCCAGGCCCGCCGTGACCATGGCGCTGCACCCAAATGCGGAGCCCCTGCGCTACGGGCTGGTGCTCCTCGACCGGGACGGGCGGGTGCGCCACTTCGTAGAAAAGCCGGACTGGCCGCAGGTAGTGACCAATCTCGTGAGCACGGGCATCTATATCCTCTCGCCGCGCGCCATGCGCGCAGTCCCCGAGGGTCAGAGCTTCGACTTTGCAAAGCACCTCTTCCCGCTTTTGCTGCAGAGCGGCGAGACGATTCTCGGTGTGCCCATGGACGGCTACTGGCGCGACATCGGCACGCCGCGGGACTACTATCAGGGCTGTCTGGATCTGCTCGACGGGCGGCTGCGCACCGATCCGGTGCAAGAGGAGACGCAGACCGCTCCCGTGACTGCAGGGACAGAGGTGCCCTGCCGCGACCGGGCAAAGCTCATGCGCGCGGCGTCCGAGGCCTTTCTGGAGGCAGGGGCAGATTTCACGGACGGGCTGCACTTCCGGGACGGAGACTGGGATGTGCGTGTCCGTCCGGACCCAAACGAAAGCGCCCTGCGCGTAAAAGCGCAGAGCGCGGAGGCGGAGCAGACAGTCGGGAAGCTGCTGCGGCTGATGGAGGCGGAGAGTGAAGAGTGAAGAGTGGAGAGTAGAGATACCGAAAACTCCACTCTCCACGTTCCAGCGGGCGCTTCGTGAAGCGCCCCTGCATTCTTATTTCAGCTCGTACAGCGCGGTGAATTTCTCCTCCAGATAGTCGAGATAGTAATTCACATTCAGCGCCTCGCCGGTGATCGCTTTGATCCACTCGTCCGGCGTCGTGATCGAGGCGATGGAGAACACGCGCTCCTTGAGCCAGCCGCCGATTTTCTTGAGATCGCCCGCGCGCAGGGCGGCATTTACATCAAAGTCCTTTTCCATCGCGCGGAGAATCTGCGCGCCGTAGGCATTGCCCAGCGCATAGGACGGGAAATAGCCGAAGCCGTAGCCCGCCCAGTGCACGTCCTGCAGGCAGCCGACGCCGTCATTCGGCACGTCCAGACCGAGAACCTCTTTATATTTTTCGTTCCAGAGCGCAGGGATCTCATCGACCGTAATATCGCCGTTGATGAACGCCTTCTCCAGCTCATAGCGCACGAGGATATGCAGGCAGTAGGTCAGCTCGTCCGCCTCGATGCGGATAAGACTCGGCCGCGCCACGTTCACCGCCTCATACAGCTCGCGCGGCGTCACATCGGCAAAGGTCTCCCCCGTGAGCTCCCGGAGCTTCGGATACAGGAAGGAGACAAAGCCCTCGCTGCGGCCGACAATGTTTTCAAAGAAGCGAGAGATCGTCTCGTGCATGGCGTTGCTCATATTGTCAGAGCAATGGTTTACATAAATCTCCTCCGGCTCGTTCTGCATGAACAGCGCGTGGCCGCCCTCGTGGAGGGTGGAGAAGATGTTGGAGATGAAATTGTTCTCATAATAATGCGTCGTGACGCGCACGTCCTTCGGGCCGAAGTTTGTGGTGAAGGGGTGCTCCGTCGTCATGAGCACGAGCGCGCTCTCGCGCAGACCCTCCACGCCCAGCAGCCAGCGGGAGAACGCCTCCTGCGTCGGGATGGGCACGGCGCGGGACATGAATTCCTCGCGGATGGGCTTGCCCTCTGACTGAATGCGGCGCACGAGCGGCACGATGCGAGAGCGCAGCGCAGAAAAGAAGGCGTCGAGCTGCGCCTCCCTGCCGCCCTTTTCATTGTCGTCCAGACAGGTGTTATAGTAGCCCTCGGGGTGCTCGTCCCGGAGGTCGATCTGCATGCGCTGATAGCGGATCAGGTTGGTAAGCGAGTCCCGAAATTTGGAGAAATCCGCGCTCTGCTTGGCGGTGATCCAGTCGCTGTAGGAATGGCTTGCGGCCATGTCCATCTCGAAGCTGAGCTCGGGGGAAATGTTCTTCTCGCGGGCATATCGCTCATAGAGATGCTCAACGGCCTTGCGCTGCACAAAAGTCAAACCCTCGCCGTCTTCATGCAGGGCGCAGAGCAGCGCCACATACTCCGGATCGTGCGTCATGGCATAGACACGCTTTCCGAGGATGGCCATGTCCTCCCCCGCCTTCTCCATGCCCTCCGGCGGCGCGCAGCACTCCATGTCAAAGCTCATCTTGCCAATGGCGCGGCCATAGGCTTCCACTTCCTCCAGATGCGCAAAGAGCGCATTCAGCTTTTCCTGATTTGTCATGATTATCTCCTTCTCCGCCGCAGCGGTATGGTATTCCGCACCGATTATACCACCTTTGTATCTTTTTTCCCAGCAAATGCGATAATTTGTACGAAACCAAACAATACAATACAGACAGAATCTGTGTTGCAGGAGGAAATCCGGACCATGAGAAAGACCGTTCAGGAAAACCGAAGCACCCGCCGGACCCGCGCAGCCATTGAAAGCAGCCTGCTGGAGCTGCTCGCGCAGAAGCCGGTGAACAAAATTACCGTGCAGGAAATCATCGACCGCGCCAATGTCTGCCGCACGACCTTCTATGCGCATTATCAGGATATTTATGATCTGATTGAGTCGATCGGAAACGCTATCATTGACGAGATCGGCGCACGGCTCGACGACCTGGATCAGACGCCCGTCCGCGTGGAGGGCCAGTATCCCACCATTCTCTCCGTCGTCAAGATCTACGCCAAGTACGCCGACACAATCCGTCTGCTCAACGGGCCGAACGGCGATCTGACCTTTGACAGGCGGCTGCAGGACAAAATCTACGAAGAGACCCGCCGTCTGCGAGAGCTGAAAGACGGCAAGCAATTCGATCCGGAGCGTCACAGGCTTTACAGCTGCTACGTCATCAGCGGCGGCATCAGCGTGCTCAATCATCTGCTCGAAGAGAGCAAGGACTGGGATGTTGACACATACGGACACATTCTGTGCGAAATGGCGCTCACCGGCGAGCGCGTGTTTCTGGAGGGTACACCGGAATGATACACCGGACAATCCAAATACAATCATATCTTCACGATCAGACCGTCCTTGGGGCGGTCTGATCGTTTTTATGCAAACAATTCATCCGATTTTGTTTGTACCTCAATAGATTGGCTCCGATTATCGCTTGCTTTGATCGGACAAAGGTTTAACGTAAGACAGGAAACATTTTTACAGACAGAGACAGGAGGAAACCATGACCAAACACACTCCCACACAGGAAAAACCCTGGATGCAGTATTTCACTGAGGAGGCCCGCGCGGCCGAGCTGCCGAAGGAATCCATGTATCAGCACATGGAGCGCATCAACCGGGATCACCGGGACAGCATTGCCATCCATTATTTTAAGAATCAGATCACATACGGCGAGCTGCTCGACAGCATTGAGCAGACTGCCGCGGCCTTCGCGGCGCTGGGCGTGAAGAAGGGCGACATTGTGACCTTCTGCGCCATCACGACGCCGGAGCTCGTCTCGGCGATCTACGCGCTCAACAAGCTCGGCGCTGCCGCCATGGTCATCGACCCGCGCTACACCGCGCCGGTGATTCTCGACTTCATGAAAAACGCGAACAGCCGTCTGCTCGTGACCTTCACGGTGACGGCGCCTGTGGCAGAGCTGGTGGAAAAGACGGCCGCGGACTACATCGTGACCTTCACGCCGGCGGACAGCATGCAGCCCGGTCTGCTGAAGCTCTATGCCAAATCGCGCATGAAGGCAAAGCTTGCCTACAGCGACCGCGTGATGACCTGGAAGACCTTTCAGGCGAAGGGCGAAGGCAAAACCGTGCCCACAGTGGACTACAGCGAGTTTCAGCTTGCGGGCATTGCGCTCACCGGCGGCACGACCGGCGCGCCCAAGGGCGTCATGTTCTCCAATGACGGCTTCAACGCCTTGGCGATGGATTTCCGGTACTGCGGCGTGGAATATGACCGGACGCACCGCTTTATGAACATCATCCCCGCCTTCGCGAGCTACGGCATGGTCGCGAGCATGCACATGCCGCTCTGTCTCGGGCTCGAGATGGTCATCATCCCGAAGTTTGACGCAGACCGCGTGGGAAAATACATCCGGCAGTATCGCCCGCAGCACACGCTCATGGTGCCTGCGCACTACGAAAAGCTCATGCACTCCAAAGAGATGGCAGACGGCTATATGCTCGACTTCTTTGTCACCGCGGGCTCCGGCGGCGACACGATGAACGCAGGCTTAGAGAGCAAGCTCAATGGTTTTCTCGCGGAGCGCGGCGCGAAGTTCCCGCTCAGCCAGGGCTACGGCATGAGCGAGGTCTCCTCCGCCGCCTGCTGCAGCTGCAACGGCAACTTCCGCAGTCTCTCCGTGGGCTATCCCCTGCTGATGAACACCATCGGCATCTTCAAGCCCGAGACCACGCAGGAGCTGGGCTACAATGAGGAGGGCGAGATCTGCATCACCGGCCCCGCCGTAATGCTCGGCTATCTCAACAATCCCGAGGAGAGCGAGAAGGTCATGATCAAGCATCCGGACGGTCAGGTCTGGATCCACTCGGGCGATCTCGGCAGCATGGACGAGGACGGCTTCATCTTCATCAAGGGCCGCATCAAGCGCATGATCATCAAGTTTGACGGCCACAAGGTCTTCCCCGCCTACATCGAGGGCGTGATCGGCAGCCACCCGGACGTGATGAGCTGCGCGGTCGTGGGCGTGAAGGATCGCGACCACGCGCAGGGGCAGGCCGTGCACGCGGTTGTGCAGCTCAAAAGCCGCTCCGGGGCGGAGGTTCGCCCGGAGCTGGAGGAGATCATGCACAAGGAGATCGAAAAGCGCGGCATCCCCGCAAGCGTGGAGTTTGTGGACGAAATGCCGCACACCGGCATGGGCAAGATCGACTATCTCAAGCTCGCGAAAGACTTTGACGCACGAATGGATTCGGCTGTGTAAAGGACACTGTATGCTGCATATGAAAAAATGGGTTTACGCGCTGGTCGGGCTGATTGCAATGCTTCTGGCAGGGCTGATCTATGCCTGGGGCGTTCTCTCCGCGCCGATTGCTGCGGAGTTTGCCGACTGGGGCAGCACCGGCTTCAGCTTCACATTTACACTCTGCATGATTTTCTTCTGCCTGGGCAGTATTCTCGCCGCTGCGCACGGCGGCTACCACGCTGCCGCACTGGTGCTTGTCATCATGGGCGCCGCAAGTCTGCCGGCTGCGCTGGGCATACGAGTGCCGAAGAAACGGCCGGAGCCAAATCAATAACAATAAAATGTTTGCCGCATCGTTCCGAACAAGAATCGTGCGACAAACATTTTTTCTTTTTCTGTTTGCTTTCGTATATTATGTATCTCTTTGTCTATTGATTATCGGTTGAAACGTTGTATGTTAATATATTGTAATAATCAGGGAGCGTTTCCGATTGCGGGCGCTCCCTTTGAATCGGAGGAACATGATTATGTTGAGCCAGCACATGACGCCTTCGCAGGAAAAGCCGTGGATGCAGTTCTTCTCTGAGGAAGCGCAGAAAGCCGAGCTGCCGAAGGAGTCCATTTATCAGCACATGACGGGCATCAACCGGGAGCACCGGGATGATAT
>JAZQDI010000121.1:0-6780 GCA_045546715.1 Oscillospiraceae bacterium
CAGATATACAGCACGTTCATCGTGCCGTTGCCGATGTCGGCGACCATGTTGACGCCTTCCATGGCGGCAGCTTTTTCCGCAATTGCGGCAAAGCCCTGGGGATAGATCCGGACGCCCACGATGCGAATGTGGTAGGCGACCTTCTTCCAGACGAAGTGGATCTCCTCGTTCCGGGAGAGGTACGCAGCGAAGGCCTCCTTTTGATTCGCCGTCCACGTGAGCGGCAGACCGGCGGCGAGGAAGACGTCTGCCTCGATCAGTCCCTCATCATGCAGCTCCATGGCAATGGCCGCCAGCGTCAGGAGGTAGAAATCGTCGTCCTGCGATTTCTCACCCACAAACTCCTTGTGGCCTTCGCCGATGAGATAGTATCGTCCGTCGCAGACCAGCATGTCCCTCGTAAACAGGGGCTCGCTGTCATAGGCGTCGATGCCGGTGGGGAAGCAATGGTTGGCGGTTTTCATATTTCCGTAGCCATGATCGACCCCGATGATTTTGGTGGTTCCGAATGTTTTCATTTTTGTTTTCTCCTTAATTCAGATTGTATTTACTGGATCATTTCTTTGCACAGCTCCGGGTCGCCCGGAAGCACGAAGTCCCGGAAGTATTTGCATACGATCCGGGACTCCGAAAGTGCCTGTGCGCACGGCCCGCCCAGCAGCAGACAGTGCCCGTCGGTGTGGTTGCAGCAGAGCGGGATCAGCTCCCGCATCTGACTGCGCAGATGGATTGGAATTTTCAGCGGCATGGTTATCACCCCCCTTCATGAGATTTGGATAACAAAAATACCTCCACTTCAAACGAAAAAGTGGGGGCAGTTATCAATATATTGGATTTTGGCGTTTTTGCAGGATGATCCTGAAACGCAAAAAGCCCGAAGGTCGATCCAAATCGGATCAGCCTTCAGGCTTGTCGATTATGTGTGAAACGCGGTCGGGATATATCCCTCTACTATTATTATGCGGAGATTTCGTAAAAAAGGTAAGTATTGCAAAGCAGCAGAAAATGAACGGTGAGGCAGATTTTTGTCGGCTAAGAAGGGTGGCAATAACCGCATTGAATTTTCTTCATCACAGATTCTCTGCCAATCGTCTTGCGTACTGCACGAATTTTTTCGCTGCCGGTGAGAGCGTGCTCCTGTCCGGCAGAAGGATGCCCATGGTGATGCTGCGCGGCGGGTCCAACGGGAGCTTCACGACGTCCGCCTGCCAGTTCTCGGTGATGAGGTTGTTCGTGATCGTCATGCCGAGACCGTTTTCGATCATCGCAATGGCGGCGAAGGACTCCATGGTGGAATAGGCGATCTTCGGCTGGATGCCCTCGCGGGAAAACAGCTCCGCCAGATCGTCGTCCTTGCCCATGGCCGGCATGATAAAGGCTTCCTCCTCCACTTTGGATAACGGATAGGTCTCGCCGCCCGCCATCGGGTGCGTCGGCGGTAGAATGGCAATCATCGGGTCTTCGGCGAGCGGAATCCAGTCATAAGGCGTCCCCTTCACCTCGCTGAGAAAGGCAATGTCCGCGCGGGATTCCGAGAGCCACTGCAGCACCTCCTTGCGGATGCCCTCCATCAGGTGGATCTGCACATTGGGATAGTCCCGGCGAAACGCCTTGATGACGCGCGGGAGCCAATGGGAGGAAATGCTGGAATAGGTCGCGATGCGCACCTCGCCGGTCATGAGACCGTTGAGCTCCGAGGCGGTCTGCAAAACGCGCTCCTCCTGCTGCACCACCGCGCGGATCGCGGGCAGCAGCGTCTCTCCCGCAGGTGTGGGGGTGACGCCTCTGCGGGAGCGCGTGAGCAGCGGCAGCCCCAAATCCTGCTCCAAAGACTGGATCAGTTGGCTGACGCCGGAGGTCGAATAGTTCAGCATCTCCGCCGCTCTGGTGAAGCTGCCGGTATCGACGGCTGTGAGAAAGGCTCTGTATCTGGCTGTGTCCATGGTATCTCCTTTTGTTAAGTTTCACTTAACTCAAACTTGACTTATTACCGCTTTACTTTATCATACACATCCATTATGATGAAGTCAAGAAAGAGATACCGCAAACAACGGACCAGAAAGGAGCTTTTCCATGAAAAACAAGACTTACATGATTCTGACCGCGATCTGCCTGCTGATGACCGCGCTTTCCTCCGCGCTGATGAGCCTCAGCTCCGGCGCCGCCATGAACGCCTACGGTGCGCTGACGCTGGTGGTCGGTGCCGTATGCACCTGGGCCGCCGCCCGTCTGCTCCGCATCAGGAGAACGGCAGAATGAACCGCACGCGGTCAGAGAGAACCGGCGCCGGGATGATCCTCGGCGCCGGGATTTTGTGGGGAACGATCGGTCTGTTCGTCAAGCAGCTGAACGCCTGCGGCGCATCTCCGGAGCTCACAAGCTTTCTGCGCGTTGCGCTTGCCGGGGTCATCATGGCGCTGGTCGGCGTCTGCAAAAAAGGAACAGACTGCTTCCGGATCGGTAGAAAATCGCTGCTCACCTGTGCGCTGCTGGGCGTGATCTGCCATGGCGTTTACAACGTGCTTCGGAGCGTCGCGATTCTCCGGGTGGGCGTTGCCGTAAGCACGGTGCTGCTGAATGTGGCGCCTGTGGTGACGCTGCTTTGCTCGGCCAGCCTGTTCGGAGAAAAGCTCACATCGGAGAAATATGCCGCCGTGACGCTCTGCGTCTGCGGGTGCGTGCTCGCGTCTGTGAGCGGGAATCTCTCTGCGGCTTCTGTCTCGATTATAGGGCTGCTCTGCGCCATCGGCTCCGGCCTCTGCTACGGCATGACGGCCATCTTCGGGAAGCTCGCCGGTGAGGAAGATCCAATCACAATCAGCATTTACAGCTATCTCTTCGCCGCGCTGTTCCTCGGACTCTGGATGCAGCCGTGGAACGGCTTGCCCGCTGTGAATCGTGAGATTCTGGCGTGGAGCGCCCTGTATGCGCTGATTCCCACAGCGCTGGGGTATCTGCTCTATTACCGTGGTGTGCAGATGCTGCGCAATCCGGGCAAGGTGCCGGTCATCGCCTCGGTGGAAACCGTGTTCGCGGTCCTGCTGGGCGGTGCCGTTTACGGGGAGACGATCAGTACAGCGCGCATATGTGGTATCGTGCTGGTGCTGGGCGCCATCGTTCTGATGAATACAACACGAAAAGTGAGGGTCAAAGCATGATTACAGTAGAAGAGTTTGATAAAATAGACGTCCGGGCAGGAACCGTCATTGACGTGAAGACGAACAAAAAATCCCGCAACCCGGCGTATGTGGTGTGCATTGATTTCGGTGAGGAGCTTGGCGTCAAGAAATCCTCGGCACAGATCACAGCGCTGTACCAGCCGGAGGATCTGATCGGAAGGCAGGTCATCTGCTGCATGAATCTCGCGCCCATGCACATCGGAAGCGTGAAAAGCGAGGTTCGCATTCTGGGAACGGACTCCGCGCAGGGCGTGGTGCTGCTGCACCCGACCGAAGCAGTTAAAAATGGAGACCGCGTGTTCTGAACGAAACGTGTAACTCTCTCAACATTGCAAAATCCCGAAGGTCGATCCAAATCGGATCAGCCTTCGGGATTTCATGTGAAAATGCGGTCGGGATAAATCCCTCTACTATTATTATGCGGAGATTTTGAAAAAAAGGTAAGTATTGCGCAGCAGCAGAAAACGAACAGTGAGGCAAAATCGTGTGTGTTAAGCAATGACAGTTAATAGCAAAAGCCCAAAGGTCGACCCGAATTGGATCCGCCTTTGGGCTTCGCATTTCTTCATTTGTTTCAAAAACCGCAGCTCGTTCATTATTGACATATGTTTGAAATGATGTTATAATGTTTTCAACATAAGTCAGAAATGAGGTGCGGCTATGCCGAGAAGACAGCGGTGCCGGTGGATTGGCAGTTATCCGGACTACTGGGAATTCGCCCCCGAAGAGCTCGCCGCAGGCGCGCCGGTGGTCATGACGCTCGATGAGTTTGAGACGATCCGGCTGCTGGATCGCGAGGGGCTGACGCAGGAGCAGTGCGCCGAGCGCATGGGGGTATCCCGCCCCACCGTGACCGCCATCTATGACAGCGCACGAAAAAAAGTTGCGGAGGCGCTGGTGGACGGCAAACGGCTGCAGCTGCGCGGCGGCAGCTATCAGCTTCACGGACAGAGCGCGCCGAACATCTCACAGAAAGGAACGAATCATATGAGAATCGCAGTCACCTATGAAAACGGAGAGATCTTTCAGCATTTCGGCCACACGAAGCAGTTCAAGCTCTATGACGTGGCAGACGGAAAAATCGTCACCGAACAGATCGTGGACACGAACGGCAGCGGACATGGCGCGCTCGCCGGTTTCCTGAAAGCAGCGCAGGCGGACGCGCTGATCTGCGGCGGCATCGGCATGGGCGCGCGCAACGCGCTTGCGGAAGCGGGCATCACGCTCTACGGCGGCGTGAACGGCTCTGCGGATGCAGCAGCACAGGCACTGGCGCAGGGCAGTCTGCAGTTCGATCCTGACGCCAAGTGTGACCACCATGGCCATCATCACGGAGAAGATCACGACTGCGGCCATCACGGCCATCATCACGGTGAGGGCCACGACTGCGGTCATCACGGCGGATGCGGCCATCACGACGATTGACAAGGCACAAACACCAAATACAGCGAAAGGCTTTCTCTTCTGCGAATTTGCAGATGGAGAAAGCCTTTTTCATTGCAAAATATCGCACTCTACTATTATTATGCGGAGATTTCGCAAAAAAGGAAAGTATTGCAAAGCAGCAGAAACCGAACAGTGAGGCAGAGATGTGTCTGTTTTATTTTATACTTGACAATCGTCAGCGATAGTTGTAATATATCGTTGACATTTGTCATCGAATGGAGTGATTTTTGTTATGCGATCCAAGAGCCCGGAAACTATGAGACAGATCGAGGCGTTTGTGAATGCCTTTTTTGATGAACATCTGCGCACGCCAACGATGCGCGAAATTGAGCACGGAACGGGACTGTCACGCCAAACGGCGTCCAGTTATCTGCGTACCATGGCGGAGCAGGGAATGCTGGAATACGATGGCCGCGGCGGAATCGTCACAGAGCATATCCGTGCGTGTGCGTCATCCCAGGTGGTATCTCTGCCCATCATCGGGCATGTGGCCGCCGGTGTTCTGACCGCCGCCGAGGAAGTGCGTGAGGGTTTCGTGGAGGTGCCGCACTCTCTTTTGGGGGGGAGCGATTACTTTGCGCTGCGCGTGTACGGAGAATCCATGATTGGCGCCGGGATTCAGGACGGTGATCTGGTCGTGATCCGCAAGGTTTCCCACGCCTCAGTCGGTCAGATCGTCGTTGCCATTGACGACGAGGGGCAGACTACGCTCAAACGACTTGCTCACGATGGTGAGCGCTACTACCTCCATCCGGAGAATCCGGAGTTTGCGGATATTTACCCGGAGGAGCTGCGCATCCAGGGCGTCGCAGAGCTCATGCTGCGGGATCTGAAACAGTGAAATACCAATCTGTCCAAGGTGGTGGTTTCATGTTCAATTGGAAGGCTGAAATTGAGGGTGACCGCATGCGGTTTCTCGGAGAGGAATATCCGCTGGGGCATTTCTGCCTCGAGCTGCTGCAACGCGCACTTGTGGACGATGCGGCGCAGCGTGTCAGTATCCTGTGGGCGTTTCTGGAGCCGACACTGCATGAACTGCAAAATGGTCTCATTCTTGAAAAACATCTGCTTCAGATTCGTGACATCATCCTGCCGGTACTCCCGTACCTGGAAACGCTGCCGCCCTTTGATCAGGTCGGCGTGTCGGAGCTGCGGCAGTCCGCCGAGAATATGCTCTCAGAAGAGGCTGCGGCGCAGATGATGGACTACGTGAAGCAAAGCGGCGCCCTCTCGGTCGATCAGGCGGAGCTCTGGGCGCAATACAACTATGGTCTGCCAAAGAATCCCGCAAAGCATCCGGGAAAACAGCTTCTGGAAGACGCAAAGTCATTCCTGTCGGAATTCATCACGCTTGCCAACGATCTCGGAGACGTGAGCCGGTGGCTGCGTGAGTTTGTCAGACGCCTCAATGAGCTCGAATCGACAAAGCCGGAGGATCTGCTTGGGCTGGCAAGTCAGATCTTCCACAGTCCGGAGCTCTCGCTGCAGAACCATTATCTTGAGGAGGATTCGGACACTTCGGTGCGGCATGTGGAATTTACCAATCTGCGTGCGTTCCTGCTGACGGATTTCTATGAGGGACTTGCCCATAACCACTATCCCCGGCGCTGCCCGGTCTGCAAGCGCTACTTCCTGATGGAGCACGCCTATCGGCAGAAGTACTGCAAGGGCTATGCACCGCTCGAACTGACAGGCGGAAAGCAGATCCTCTGCGCGGATTTCGCCCTGCCTGCGGATTCCGGATTTGAGAAAGAGGCCGCTGCCGCAAGCGACGTCAAACGGATGTATGAAAGCTACACAGGCACGCTGCGCAGCTATGCGTCTCGAGGGAAAATTACGGAAGAGGCAAAGGAGGCTGCCATTCGTCTGGCAGGAGAGCGGCGCGATGAGGCCATCCGCGATCACGACTACGCAACCGGACGATATCTGGAGGAGATTCATTTCAAGCGTCTGCTTTCTGATTTGGAGGAAGAGCAGTGAGCGACAGCAGCAGGATGTTCTCCTATTCCAATCCGATCGGTGAGAATGAGAATCTCACCAACGCGGCCGCCCGATATCGGGATACCGAAGATCCGGAGGCACTGGCGCTGTTTCTGCACCTGTTTGAGCCGAACATCAACAAGGTGGTCGGCTCTGCGGTCAAAACCTACGGACA
>JAZQDI010000122.1:0-10501 GCA_045546715.1 Oscillospiraceae bacterium
TCTAGTCATTGTCTTCCTAAGACCGCTTGGCCTCCGACTTCCCGACGCGAAGATCATCTGCAACGAGAAGATCGCCGAGATGATCAAGAACTATTTCACCTTCGACATTGACTCCCGCGCCATCCTCATGAATGAGGGCGACACCATGTGCTTCGGCAAGCACACCCTCGCCTTTGTCATGGCGCCAATGGTTCACTGGCCCGAGGTCATGGTGAGCTTCGACGTGACGACCGGCACCCTCTTCTCCGCTGACGCCTTCGGCACCTTCGGCGCGCTCAACGGCAACCTCTTCGCCGACGAGTATGATTTCGAGCACGACTGGCTGCCCGACGCACGCCGCTACTTCACCAACATCGTGGGCAAATACGGCACGCAGGTGCAGGCGCTGCTCAAGAAGGCTTCTACGCTCGACATCCGTATGATCTGCCCGCTGCACGGTCCTGTGTGGCGCAAGAACATCGGCTGGTTCGTGGACAAGTATGACAAGTGGAGCTCCTACACCCCCGAGGACAACGCTGTCATGATCGCCTACGCCTCCGTCTACGGCAACACCGAAAACACCGCCCATGTGCTCGCCTCCATGCTGGCTGAGCGCGGCGTGCGCAACATCGCCATGTATGACGTGAGCCAGACGCACGCGAGCGTGATCGTCGCCGAGGCGTTCCGCTGCAGCCACCTCGTTTTTGCCTCCACGACCTACAATGCGGGCATCTTCGTGAACATGGAGAACACCCTGCACGATATCGCGGCGCACAACGTGCTCAACCGCAAGGTCGCCATCATCGAGAACGGCTCCTGGGCTCCCACCAGCGGCGGTCTGATGCGCAACATTCTCGCCCCGCTCAAGGGCATTGAGTTCCTGAACGACAAGATCACCATCAAGTCCTCCCTGAAGGAAGAGCAGCTGCCGCAGCTCGAGGCTCTGGCCGACACGATCTGCGAGAGCATGCCGAAGCCGCGGCCGATCGTGAACGAGGGTATGCAGAACCCCGCTGCCCTGTTCAAGTTCACCTACGGTCTCTACGCGCTGGGCGCCAAGGAAGGCGACAAGGACAACATCTGTGTCATCAACACCGCGCAGCAGATGGCGAACAAGCCCGAGCGCATCAGCATCTCCGTCATCAAGGCGAACTACACCTGCGGCATGATCGAGCGCACCGGCGAGTTCACGCTCGGCATTCTCACGAAGGAAGTGCCCTTCAGCTTCTTCCAGCAGTTTGGCTTCCAGTCCGGCGCTGACACGGACAAGCTCGCGGACTTCCCCTATGTGGATCGCAGCGAGGGTGGCATCGTCTATCCGAACCGCTATATCAACGCCATGTTCCACTGCCGTGTGCTCGAGAGCTCTGATCAGGGAAGCCACCGCATGTTCATCGCCGAGATCGTGGAAAGCAAGGTCTTCTCCAACGATGAGGGCGTGACCTACGACTACTACCGCAGCAACATTAAGCCCGCCCCGAAGCCGCTGGCCAAGGCGGAGGGCGCCTGCTGGGTCTGCTCCGTGTGCGGCTATGTCTACGAGGGCGAGGAGATCCCCGCCGACTTCATCTGCCCGCTGTGCAAACACCCCGCAAGCGACTTCACCAAGCGCGAGGCCGTGCCTGCCGAGGAGCGCGTTGGCTTCGTGTGCACCGTGTGCGGCTACGTCTACGAGGGCGAGACCATGCCCGACGACTTCGTCTGCCCGCTGTGCAACCACACCAAGGCTGACTTCAAGCCGATTGAGTAAGAAAACAACCGCTGTATGCAGAACCGGCAAGCAAACGCTTGCCGGTTCTTTTTCTTGGATCCTCCGACCGGAATACCCGGCCGGAGGATCTGTTTCATTTTTGATCCAGACGGCTGCCTGACCCGATCAGGCAGCGGTATCCATCTGAACGTGCTTCACATTGATGTTATTGTTCCAAACATCGCCGATCGGCTTCTCATCAGCAACAGCAGTTTCATTCGGCTGCGCATCAACAATGCCCAGCGTCGTACCGCCGGCGCTGCCGGAGACGCTTTCCGGCTCGCTGATGTAATCAAAGGTATTGACAGCGTGGATCTCGCCGTTGGAATCGATGTAGAACACATTCCAGACCGTGCCGCCCTTGCCGGTGGGCACATGGAAGGTCTCCAAAAGATCGGCGCCCTTGTAAACTTTGATCATTGCGCCGGACATAGACATCTCAGTCGTGCTGGTTTCATAACGATTGGTGTAATCATGCACAGAGTAATAAATGTTGCCGCTGTACTCTGTGATGTCCGGGATGGTAATGGTTTCGGGTCCGTAGGAAGTGGTATCATCGACGTCCAGATAAGCGGAGTAGCCGGACTTCCGGCTGTAGTACACATGGTCGCTGCTGCCGGTCACAGTGTTGTCCGCATCCGGTCCCACATAGCTCGCGTTGAAGTGGGAGTCCAGATCGCTGGGCGTGGCACCCCAGGTCAGAACGATACGGTAAACATTTTCCGCTCCGACAGGCGTCAGCGTGCTGTTGAACTCCAGATCCTCGCCGCCGACGACGGTGACGTTGAAGCTGGTGGAGATATAGCCTTCCTTCTCGATCGTGATGGTGTAGTTACCCGCATTCAGGCCGAAGTTCACACCAAACAGGGACGACTTTCTCAGATCATACTCGCCGTAATCATCGGTGGTCTTCGTGGCGACATAGGTGCCGGTCACATCGGTATTGCCCCAGCCGCTGCTGACCAGGATTTTCACACCGGACAGTTCCTGGCCGGTGATGGCATCCCATACCGTACCGTAAATACCGCCCATGATGTTGTCCTCATCTTCACCGGCCATGAGCATGGCGTCGAGATACTTGTCCTCACCGTTGCGGATGGAGAAATACTCGTTTGCCGTGATGTAGTCATCGGCAGAGATGACGACCTGATAGGAGCCTTCGGGCAGCGGGATGGTATAGCTGCCGCTCGCGTCTGTCGTATCAGAGCCCATGAGGGTGGTGTAATCGTAAACCTCAACCTTAGCGCCTGCAATCGCCTGTCTGTTGGACGCATCCTGAACGTTGCCGTGCAGTGTGCCGTCCGCCTGATTGGCGCGGATCGTCACAGTCTTCGCAGCGCTGCTGATGTTGAAGGTCGAGCTGTGCTCAGCGCCCTCAACCTTCGCCTTCGCGGTGTAATTGGCCGGAGGCAGATATTCGCTTCCGCCGCTTGCTACGGTCTTATACAGCGAACCGTCCGCCTGCTTGTAAATCTTAACGTCCGTCTGCACATCGCTGCCGTTCGAGTCCTTTACAAGCATGGTCGCCTTGTATTCCTTGTTCGGGCAGGAGCCGGTACCGGCCTTGACATGTCCGCCGAACATGCTGTCATGCTCATTGAGCAGGGAGACATAGAAATCAAAAAGATTGAACTCCACCGTGACGATGTTCCAGTCAATCGGGGTGCCCTTGATGTGCTCGGTGATCTCATACTTGAGCTTGGCGTCGACTTCAATTACCGCCTTGATATTGCCATCAATGCAGAGGTGGCAGGCATGTCTGCTGTCGCCGCCCTGAACAATCGGGACAACTGCCTCTGCTTCGGCCTTGGCGCCGAGGAAGCACTCGAGACCCACCGAGACAACGCCATGCAGGAACTCCACACCGACGCTGGGGTTCGGACCGAACTTGACCTCAGCGGAACCCTTCGCATTGATTTCCCAATGGGTATCTTTCTTGTCAACCTTCTGTGTGCCGTCTTTGGTATTATACTTGAAGCCGTGAGTGGACTTGATATGTCCGTTGGCTTCCACACCGGCATTGATGCTCCAGCTAAGCATAACCTTGACATCCGTAAAGGCATCAAAACCGGTCACGCCGATCGGAATCGTGAACTTGCCGAGGCTGAGTTCTTTCTTTTCCTCCGCGTTCTTCAGTCTCTTCTGAATGTCGTCGTTGTTTTCCGTGCCCCACTTGCCGACAATCTTAACAGAGGCATTCAGATCAGTCGTGTACTCAAAATCGCAGCGGAAGTAATCCTTGCCAAACACAATCACGTCCCACTCAATGACCAGGTTGGCAGAGACCTTGCCTCCGACATTGCCCTCGACCTTGAAGTGTGTCGTCTCAAAGTGAATGGGATCGCAGTTGAGCGCGACCTCGCCGTTGACATCATGGTAAACCTTTTTGACATTGATTCCGAGCGGAACCGCACCCTCCGTGGTGCTGAGCGCAGCGGCGCCCTGCGTATTGACAGTCGTGCCATTCTCGTCAAGCTCTACTTCCATGTCAACCTTCAAATAGCTATAGAAGTCTTCGAGCGTGAAGCCATACTGGCTGTCGTCGGCACTCGCCGCCTTCAGTGTGGTGACATCGCCGTCCTTGGAGACGGAAGCAACGCGAATGAGCATCTCCGTTTCATCGTTGCTGACGAAAATCTTATCGCCGACGCGTACCGTGCCGGAAAGACCTTTCACCTGATAGACGTCAGTCGGAAGGCCGTCAGCATCCGTCTTTCGGACGATGGAGGTGGCAGTAAGGACATGGACGTCATCGGCCAGAACGCCGAAGTTGTTGTCCAGAGAGGGGTCAAAGTTCAAAACCAGCGTAGCGGAGTCAAAATCGTTGACCGTGGACTCGCTGAACTGCGCATAGCGCTGCGTGTGCGCAACGGTGGAATAGGGAGCGCACAGCTCCTCGCCGTTCTCGTCGATCAGAACTGCCTCAGCGACGAAGGTTTCGGGAAGATAGCCGAACACCTCGCAGGAGACAGATTCCATGTCCGTTCCGGCGGCAACCACATGGGAGCCATAGAGATCATACTCATCCAGATACTCTTTGTTCTCCGGGTAGTCCTCAGAGAAGAAAATCTCTTCATCGAGGAAACGAACCAGAACGGCGCAGTTTTCCGGCGCGCTGACAACAGCAGTGGCAGTCATTGCGTCGGGATCGACAGACAGATCGGTAACTGCATAGACATCAACGCTTCCGCCCTCGCCTTCGACAACCGCATCGCTGTCAAAAATCTCGGCTTCCGGCGTGGGAGTCGGAGTGGGAGTCGGCGTCGGAGTGGGAGTCGGCGTCGGGGTCGGCTTCGGAGTCGGCTTCGGAGTCGGGGTCGCGGTCGGAACCGGCTTTGCGGTCGGAGTCGCGGTCGGCTTCGCCGTCGGCGCCGGGGTCGGCTTCGGGACGATATTCTCAATGAAACGCATCAGAAGCGTCGCAACCTGTGCGCGGGTGGTGTTGCCCTTGGGGCCGATGGTATCCTTGCTCATGCCCTGAATCAGGCCGACAGCAACCGCCCACTGCATGGCGTCCTTCGCCCAGCTGCTCACGGTACCGGCGTCTTTGAAGTCCTTCAGATTCGCCTTCGCGGAGGTATCCGTGCCGAGCATTTTGGCATATCTGCAGAGAATCGTCGCCATCTGCTCACGGGTGATCGCGTCGGACGGGCCGAACTTCTCGGCGCTGTAGCCGGAGACGACGCCCTTTTCCGCTGCCCAGACGATGGCCTCGGTGTACCACTTGCCGGCGGGAACATCCTTAAACTTGTTCTTCGCCGTCGGCGCAGGGGTTCCCGCCTGACGATGCAGGATCGTGACCACCATGGCGCGGGTCGTCGTGGTCTGCGGCTCAAACGTCTTGTCGGAGGTGCCGTTCATGAGCTTATTGTCATAAACATACTTCACAGAGTCAGCATACCATGCAGTACTGCTGACGTCTGTGAACGGTCCGACCTGTTTGGGTGCAGCCGTCGCTTTGGGCGCAGCCGTTGCCTTCGGGGCAGCTGTCGCCTTCGCTGCAGTCGTAGTCTTTGCTGTCGTCGTATCCGCAGCCGCAGCCGAGAACGGCATCAGGCTGAAAATCATGACCAGACACATCAGCAGAGACAGGACGCGTGTGCTTCGTTTCATTCGCTTACCTTCTTTCGTATGATTTAGGACAAATAATTCCCAACGATACAATTATACTTTACGCAAATGCCGCACGCAAGTGCTATTTTTGCACATATTGTGTTCATTTTTCATTCTCAGCGCAAAATGTTGTATTTATGTAAACTATAGAAATAAAACTGCTGTTTGCGAAGAGACAAGCATTGTGGTAATATATCACCAACAATCATTGAGAGGAGCTGGATCATGAAGCATCATAAATACTGGGCCATGTGCACCATGTTCTGTTTTCTCATGACCATGTACACCGGTCACAAGCACATTTGAACCGATGAAATCCCTCTCCCAATCGGGAGAGGGATTTCATTACTATTGATAAAATGATTCAGCTTGTGCGGGTCATGTCACGATACAGGAAGGTGACAATCTGTGCGCGGGAGCAGGTAGCGTTCGGGCTGAACGTGGTCGCGCTGGTGCCCTGCGTGATGTTCTTCTCCACCGCCCAGAGCACTGCGTTCGCATAATAAGCATTGGACGCAACGTCCGTGAAGCTGCTCTTTGTCACCTTGGGCACAGGAGAGCCCTCGGCGCGCCAGAGGAAGGTGACGACGTGCGCGCGCGTGCAGCTCGCATCCGGGCTGAACGTGGTGGCGCTTGTGCCCTGCGTGATGCCCTTGCTGACCGCCCAGAGAACGGCGTCATAGTAGTAGGCATCCGCTTTGACGTCCTTGAACGGGTTCATGGCGCCGGTCTTCGGAGCGCCGTTGGTGCGCCACAGGAACGTGACGACCTGCGCGCGGGTGCAGTCCGCGGCGGGGCTGAAGCTGGTGGCGCTCGTGCCGGCCGTGACGCCGTGCTCCACCGCCCAGTTCACGGGCTCAGCATAGTACTCGGTCTTCTCAACGTCCGTAAAGTTGGTCGGTTTCGGAGCCGGAGTCGGAGTCGGTTTCGGAGCCGGAGTCGGAGTCGGCTTCGGAGTCGGGGTGGGAGTCGGCTTCGGAGGCGGGGTCGGGGTCGGCTTCGGCGTCGGCTTCGGCGTCGGCTTCGGAGTCGGGGTCGGGGTCGGCTTCGGAGTCGGGGTCGGGGTCGGAGTCGGCTCAGGCGCAAGCTCGGACTTCAGCTGGAAGCTGTAGTGCGTATAACCGCCGTCCCGGATGACGGCAAAATAATACGTGCCGCCTTCAAGATCAATATCCTGAGAGATATTTTCGGAACTGTAGTAATAATGTTTGAGTTCCTGGCCGTCTGCATTATAGATATACATGACGATCGAACCGTTCGGTTTCGCAACAATCGCGCTGATCTTTCCGGCAGAAGGCATGGTAAACTGATAGAAATCCTTGACGTCATTCAGGGCGATCTGGCCGCGATAAACCGTATTCAGAGCAATCTGATTTGCCGTGTCCAGGGAGTTGTTCGATCCTCCCTGAACCTCTCCAAACGATTCATTGCTGCTGTTAAAGGACAGCTTCATCTGGTATCTGCCGGTGCCATCATACTTCGTGACAGAGAGCACATAGGTTCCCTTGGTCAAAACAAGATCCTGGTTCAGATTGCCGGTCTGCGTGTTGCTGTCCCAGTATTTGTTGGTATTCCAGAGCTGGTTGCCGGACTCATCAAACAGTTTATAGGAAACTGCCGGCATGAAAGACGCCGCCTCAAGGCTGATCGTGCCGGAGGACGGCAGCTCAAACCGGTAGAAATCCCGCTCGTCATTTTTGGCGATCTGACCACGGTACTGCGTACCGAGCGAAATCTCATTCGCGTCCGCCATGGAATTGTCATTCGCACCGTTGAGTTCCTCGGTAAAGGACTCGTTTGCCGAGGCAAAGGAGAGCGTGAAATTGTAGCTTCCGTCCGCATCATAGCGCCGCTCCACGGAGAAGAAATAGCTGCCCTTCAGCAGATCGAAGGACTGTGCCTCACCGGAGATGGTCTGCGAGGTGCTGTTCCAATACAGACCTGTATTCCAGATCTCCGCACCGGTTTCATCGTAAATTCGGTACGTAATATACTCCATATACGCGATGGCGTTCAGCGTGATTCGGCCGGAGGACGGCAGCGTGAAGCTGTACATGTCGCACTTGTTTTCTTCCGAAATGCTTCCCTGCTGCTTCTGGCCGAGCGTGATCGGCGTCGCATCCTGGAACGTGCTGCCCGCAGCCGAAGCCGGCATCGGGATCAGTGCAGCGATCAGGCACAATGCGAGGAGAATGGAAAATACTCTTTTTTTCATTGGCAGACCCTTCTTTCATTTTTTTGCGATCATTAGGGATTCGGCGATCGCAGTTTGTTAATACTATTATAGCAGTGTTGATTTCTCAGCGCAAGAATGAGAGCTTCAAAAATGAGTCAGCAGAAGCCTTGACATGGAAAACAAAGCGGGAATATACTGTAAATACAGAAATAAAACAAAGGAGAGATGCTGCATGAACGCAAGTGTTGCCATTCAGATTTTGCCGCAGAATGTGGAGCGGGAGAAAATGCTCCGGTGCGTTGACAGTGTGATCGAATACATCGCGGGGCTGGACGTAAACTACGTCGTCGGCCCATTTGAGACCGTGATCGAGGGCGATTTTGACGTGCTGATGGAAATTGTGAGAAACTGCTTTCGCATCTGCGTCTCGGCCGGCGCGCCGGGCGTGCTGGGCTATGTGAAGGTCAATTACTGCCCGGACGGCGTGCTCACCATCGCGGAAAAAACAGACAAGTTTCAGAAGTAACCATGGTCAGACCGTTTGCAATCTTCGACATGGACGGCACGTTGGTGGACTCCATGCCCTACTGGAGCCGTCTGACGGAGGAATATCTGGGCACGCTCCCCCTCTCAGAGGATGAGATTCTCAATCTGCGCGAGAGCGTGGCGATGATGAGTCTCCGGGAAGCCGCCGCGCTGTTTCGCGACATTCTTGGACTGGAGAAAACGCCGGAGGAGCTCGAGCTGGAAATGGGTGATCTCATGGATCATCACTATCAGAATGATATTCCCCTGCGTGAAGGTGTGAAGGACTATCTTGAAAAGCTGCGCGAAGAAGGCGTGATGATGTGCGTCGCCACACTGACGCCTGCTCCGCTGGCGCGGCTGTGTCTGGAGCGATTGGGCATCGCGGATTACTTTGCCTTCATCCTCTCCAGCGACGACGTCGGCGCCGGGAAGGACAGGCCGGACATTTTCCTGCAGGCCGCATGGGAGTTTGGCGCGTATCCGCCGGACATGGCAGTGTATGAGGACTCACACTATGCCGCCCGCGCTGCCAGAGAGGCCGGCTGCTTCGTCGTCGGAATCTATGAGGAGACGCACGCTGAGCAGTGGTCCCGGATGGAGCAGATCTGCGACGTCGTGATCGAGAGCTGGCACGACGCCGTAGAATATCTTTAATCACAGAAACCCGGATGGGAGCGTTGGCCCCATCCGGGTTTTTCAGATTACTGTTTGCGATTGCGGTTATAGTTAATCAGGCAGCCGGCCTTGACGATGGCACGCTCATCCGCGGTCATCTCCGCGATATAGAGCGGCAGGGGCTCGGCTTTTCCGTTTCGAATGAGATAGGCCGAAATATTCGAGAGGTCACCATCCAGCGCAGCGCGAATGTGCGGCACGAAGATGTAGTCCCCCACCTCGAAATTGGGCTCCGCCTCGGTCTGGAACGGGATCATGCCCCAGTTCATCACATTGGAGCGATAGCGCTTGGTGGCGTATTCCTTCGTGATATTCGCAAGCCCGCCGATCACGCGCTGGCAGGATGCGGCCTGCTCGCGGGCAGAGCCGTCGCCGGGCTTCACGGCATAAATCATCGAGCCGATCTCGGTTTCAAAGCCGCTCACAGCCTCCATGCCGGGAATGCTGCGAATGGCGGCGAACACATCCTTGAGCGCGGGCTCAAGCTCGCAGACATTTCCGCCCGCGATGCGCGCCTTTTCAAGCTTGTCCACAGCCTTGGACCGGCCGACATACTCCGGGTCCCGGCGGCTGAGCGTAAACTCCGCGAGACCGAGCGGATTGGAGCGGAAGGAAGACGTCTCGCCGGAGGGAATGAGCTCGTCGGTGGTGGTGACAGGGTCGAAGATGACACTGGCAAATTTGAGAACGATGTTTTCCGGAAGCTCGGGAAGCACGGGCCAGTCGGTGATATTGGGTCCAAACACGAGCTCGGCGCCCTCTTCGGGGTTGCCCGCTCTGTCGCAGACTCTGGCGGCGTAGGCAGAACCGTCGAAGAAATAGGGCCGTGGAGTGACCTCACTGCAGGCCGCTGTGAGCACACCGCCTGCGGCGGCAGTTGCGGCGATGGAACGGGCGTCCATAAGGGCAACTGCGGCGCTCTGACCCTCGCCGGGCTTTGCGCCCTCCCGGCTGGGGAAGTTGCGGGTGCTGTGGCGAATGGAGAGTCCGCCGTTGGAGGGGACGTCTCCCGCGCCGAAGCAGGGGCCGCAGAAGGCAGTCTTCATAACAGCGCCGGAGGACAGCAGGGAAACTGCCGCACCGTTTTTCATAAGCTGGGAGTAAACGGGCATACTGGCAGGATAGACGTTCAGCGCAAAGCCGTTTGCGCCGGCGGCGGGAGCAGAACCGATGATGTCGGCGGCGGCGCAGATATTGTCGTAAAGGCCGCCGGCACATCCGGCGAGAGGGTCTGAGGCAGTCCATGGGCCATGGAAACAACCTGCCCGTCCTCTTCTGCA
>JAZQDI010000123.1:0-4465 GCA_045546715.1 Oscillospiraceae bacterium
GAGATGATCTCATAGAGATTTTTCAGACCGGTCTTGTTCTTCACCAGAATGGAGATGTGGCGGGGGCGGCGCCGGGAGGCGAGACCCTCGCTGACAAGGTCGTTCATCTCGCCGAGCGTTGCGGCGCCCTTCTCCGCGAACATGGGGATAAAGCGCTCCATGATCCGGGCGACGACCATCGCGTCGTCCGAGGCGCGGTGGTGGTTGAAGTCCGGGAGACTCAGCCGGTTCGACACCATGTCGAGCTTGTGGCGTTTCAGATCCGGCAGGAGATACTGCGCCATGGGCAGCGTGTCGAGATAGACGGGATCAAACGCGATCCCCGCCTGATGGCAGGCGTCGGACATGAAGCCGGTGTCAAAGTCGGCATTGTGCGCGATGAGCGGCGTGTCGCCGCAGAAATCGAGGAACATGCGCATGGCCTCCGCCGGCTTCGGCGCACCCTGCACGTCGCTGTCGCGGATGCCGGTGAGCCGGGTGTTCTCCTCCGGGATGGGCATGCCGGGATCGACAAAGGTGTTAAACGTGTCGAGAATCTCCTTGCCGCGAAAGCGCACGGCGCCGATCTCGGTCATGGCATTTTCAAACACACGCAGACCGGTCGTCTCAATGTCGAAGGCGATGTATTCCTGATCGAGGGGCTGATCCTCGCCCCCGTGCGCGGCAAGCGTGCCGTCCACATCGTTGATGAGATAGCCCTCCACGCCGTAGATGATCTTGATGCCGTGCTTTTTCGAGGCCTTCCACGCGTCCGGGAACGCCTGCGCCACGCCGTGGTCCGTGATGGCGATGGCGGGGTGGCCCCACTTCGCCGCCTGACCGACGAGATCGCCGGGATCGGACAGCGCGTCAAGCGCGGAAAAGCGCGTATGCAGATGCAGCTCCACGCGCTTTTCCTCGGCCGTGTCCTGCCGCTCGGGCTTCTTGCCCTGCACGATGCTGAACGGCGAGAGGATCATGTCGTTGGAAAAGCGGTCGAAGTCGATCTTGCCCTGCACGCGGACCCAGAGCCCGGGCTTGATGTTTCCGAGGACGCTCTGATCCGCGTCGCCGGGGAGGTATTTCGAGACGTGAACCGAGCCCGTGAAATCCGTCATCTTAAAGCTCAGCACCGCCGCGCCGCGCTTTGCGAGCGTGCGGCTGTCATCGGCAAAGATCTGACCCTCCACCGTGACGGAGCCGGACTCCAGATTCAGCTCCTTCATGGGCGTGAGCTTCGCGTTCGGCTTGATGGGTCTGCCCATGAGCGTCTTTTCCCGGGGCTTGCCGGCGTCCTTGCGCCCCGGCTCGGGATAGTCCGCGCGGATTTCCGCGCCGGCGAGCCCATAGCGCGAGGCAATCAGATCCTCCAACTGCCGCAGCTCCACGGGCGCGGGCATCTGCGGAAACCAGGCGCGAATGTCCATGCTCATGGTCTCGCGCAGGATCACAACATTTTGGACCATCGCCTTTTCCAGACCGCCGCAGCTCTCGCCATAGATTGCGGCGTCCGGAAACATGTCCAAAAAGGGAATTTTCTCTGCCATTTACAGTCCTTCCTCGGTACGAATCAGGTTTAACAGCGCGTCGCAAAGCTCGTCCGCCGGGTAGCGGCCCAGCACCTCGCCGCGCTTGAAGAGCATGCCGCAGTCCTTGCCGCCGGCAATGCCGTAATCCGCCTCGCGCGCCTCGCCGGGGCCATTGACCACGCAGCCCATGACGGCCACGGTGATGTTCCGGTCGATGCCCTGCAGGCGCTGCTCCACCTCGTTTGCAAGCCCGATCAGATCGATCTGCGTTCTGCCGCAGGTCGGGCAGGAGACGAAGCGCACACCCTCTGCGCGGCAGCCCGCCGCCTTGAGGATGGAAATGCCGGCGCGCACCTCCTCGACAGGGTCCGCCGTGAGCGAGACGCGGATCGTGTCGCCGATACCCTCGCTCAGGAGCGTGCCGATGCCGACGGCGGAGCGAATGACGCCGTTGTATGTCGTGCCGGTCTCCGTGACGCCGACGTGCAGCGGATACGGGAAGGTCTCCGCTGCGAGCCGATAGGCCGCCACCGTGAGCGGGACGGTGGAGCTCTTCATAGAGAGGGCGATATCATCAAAATCATAGCGGTGCAGCAGGTCAATGTGCCCCTGCGCGGACTCCACCAGCGCCTCAGCGGTGGGGTGACCGTACTTCTCAAGCAGCCGCTTTTCCAGACTGCCGCCGTTGACGCCGATGCGGATGGGGATCTGCCGCGCCCGGCACGCCTCGGCGACCTTGCGCACATTCTCCGCCTCGCCGATGTTTCCGGGGTTGATGCGGATTTTATGTACGCCCGCCTCCGCCGCCGCGAGGGCGAGACGATAGTCAAAATGAATGTCCGCCACCACAGGAATAGGGGACGCCTTCACGATCTCCGGCAGCGCCGCCGCAGCATCTTGATCCGGCACGGCGAGGCGGATGATCTCGCAGCCCGCGTCATGCAGGCGCTTGATCTGGTCGATGGTGGCCTTGGGATCGCTTGTGCGCGTGTTGCACATGGACTGCACCGGAATCGGCGCGCCGCCGCCGATCAGAACGCCGCCGACATTAATCTGTTTGGTTTCGTTATGTTTCATTTTCTGTTCTCCATACGCTGAGAGTGGAGTGTTCGAAATCTCCACTCTCAACGCTCCACTCTGGTTTTATCTTGCAATGATTCTCGCAATGTCCTGATACATCACAAACACCATCAGGCCGAGCAGCAGCACCATGCCCGCAGTGTGGACATAGCCCTCATACTTGGGGTCGATCTTCCGGCGGGTGATGCTCTCGATAATGGCCGTGACGATCAGGAAGAAAATGCGCCCGCCGTCCAGCGCCGGGATGGGCAGCAGATTCATCACCGCGAGGTTCACGGAGATGAAGGCGATGAAATAAAAGATATTGATGAGCGCCGCGGCGCGTGTCTCGGAGGTTTCGCCCACGTCGTTGATCATGCTCACGATGCCGACCGGGCCGGACAGATCCTTCACGCCCACCGCGCCCACGAACAGGTCATATAGAGACATATAGACCATGCGGACAAAGTCCTTGGCGCAGTACCAGCTGTAGCGCACGTTATTGGAGAATGTGGCCGGGATGGTGCCGAAGCGGAAGCCGATCAGCTCTCGCTCCTCGCCGGGATAGAGCTTTCGCTCGAAGGTCTGATCCTTCAGCGTCACCTTTTCGCCGTCACGGATGAGGATGACGTCATGCTCCTCGCCGCCGCGGGCGAGGTATTCGCTCACGTTGGAGGAAAACCACGTGCGGTGACCATCGATGCTGTAAAACTCGTCGCCCAGCTGCAGCGTGCCGTCCGCCTCATAGGGGCAGCCCTCGAAAAAGCTCGAGATGACAGGCACGTTCAGACTCTCCGACTGGGAGAAGACGATGAGCAGCAGCACCAGACCGGTGAGAAAGTTCATCGCCGCGCCGGCGACGAGGATGACCGCACGCTTCCACGGCGTCTGATTGGTGAAGGCGCGGGGATCATCGGGCAGCTCGCCGTCCTCCCCCGCCATGGCGCAGTAGCCTCCGAGCGGAATCACGCGCAGGGCATAGAGCGTCTCCCCCACCTGTTTTTTCCAGATGGCGGGGCCCATGCCGATGGCAAACTCCTCCACCCGGACGCCGCAGGCTTTGGCCGTGAGAAAATGGCCGAGCTCATGCAGCAGGATCATGATGAGAAAGGCGACGATTGCGATAAAAATATACATAAAGGATTCCTTTCAGGGAAAGAAGCAGGAATTAGGAATGAGGAATGAGGAATGACGCGGATGTACATTCCTAACTCCTAATTCCTCATTCCTCATTTGCTGAAATAGCGCTCTATAAACTTCCGCGCCTCCGCGTCTGCGGCCAGAATGGTCTGCAGGTCGTCCGTCGGGACGCTGCCGATGGTCTCCACCGCGGCGGCAACGCTGTCATAAATTTCATTATACCCAATTTCATGGCGCAGGAACATGTGCACCGCGACCTCGTTTGCCGCGTTCATGACGCTGGGCGCCGTGCCGCCGCGGCGGGCGCAGGCGATGGCAAGCGCGAGACAGGGCAGCTTCTCAAAATCGGGGGCGTAAAACTCAAGCCCCTTGCCGAGGGCGGTGAAATCAAGCCGGTCAGACCGGCTGACCTTGCGCTCCGGATAGGTCAGGGCGTACTGGATCGGCAGTCCCATATCGGGCACGCCGAGCTGGGCAATCACCGTGCCGTCGAGCAGCTCCACCATGGAGTGGACAACGCTCTCGGGATGGATGAGCACCTCAATGTCGTCGGGCGTGACGCCGAAGAGGTGCATCGCCTCGATGAATTCCAGACCTTTGTTCATCATCGTGGCGGAGTCCACGCTGATCTTCGCGCCCATGCTCCGGTGGGGATGGCGCCCGGCCTGCTGGGGGGCCCCGTCCTTCGTCTGCTCACGCGTCCAGCCGCGGAGGGGGCCGCCGGAGCCGGTGAGCAGGATCTTGCGCAGCTCGCCCTT